>JBHEPC010000461.1:0-6109 GCA_046260475.1 Candidatus Krumholzibacteriia bacterium
ACGGGTGGCCGAGACGGCCACCTCCTTCGCCTCGCGCTTGCGGCTGTGCCAGGCGGCGATGGCCGCGGCCGCCTTGACGGTCTCGTTGTCGGGCTCCTCGCCCGCCGGCACCTGCAGCACCACGTGGCTGCCGGGCAGGCCCCGCACGTGGAACCACCAGTCGTTCGCCTTGGCCAGGCGGATCGACAGGCGGTCGTTGTCCTGGTCCGTGCGCCCGGCCAGCACGACCCAGCCCCCCGGGAGCTCGTAGCGCCAGAGCTTCGGCGGGACGCGTTCGGGGCGAGGCGGTCGCGGCATCGTGTCCTCGGCGGCGGCGGCGGGCGGCCTGTCCGCACGCCGGGGCGGCAGTATCCCACAGGCCGGGCGCCCACTCAAGGCTCGGGCGCACGGCCGGCCCGTGCTAGGCCCGGATCATTCATGAAGTCTGCAGAAAGGCAATTGACCAGCCGCAGCCGGACCTTCATGAATGATCCGGGCCAAGATCACCGCGCCGCGGCGTGCGCCGCCCACCCGAACCGGAAGGCCCCGGACCATGACCGCACCGGACCACGAGCCCTACCGCCTGCGTCTGGGCCGGGTCGTGCTCGAACTGAGCAGCCCGGAGCCCGGGTTCGCCGCCTTCCTGGCCCACTACTTCGGCCGACCCACCGACCCGGGGCCGGCGACCGTCGTCCTCGAGGTGACCATCGCCCCGGACCGGGAACCCTGCCCGGTGCCCAACAGCCTGCTGATGACCAAGCGGGTGGACGGGGACCGCTTCGACATCGACCACGGCCTGATCCGGGGCCGTTGGGACGAGGGCGCCGGCCGCGGCACGGTCACGGTGCGCTCGACCCTGCTGCGGGGCCGGATGATGCGCGTCTTCGAGCAGCTGCTGTACCAGCTCTTTCACAACGCGGCCCGCCGCGCCGGCTACCGCGCCGTCCTCGTGCACTCGGCGGGGGTCGTGCGGGACGGCCGGGGCTACCTGTTCGTGGGTCCGTCCGGCGCCGGCAAGTCCACCGTGGCCGAGCTGAGCCGCAGCCACACCGTGCTGAACGACGAGATGAACCTGGTGGAGTGGGACGACCGGGGCGCGACCCTGGTGGGCACCCCGTTCAACGCCTTCTTCACCGGCAAAAGCGAGGGCCGCGCGCCCCTGGCCGCGGTGCTGCTGCTGGAGCAGGCGCCCGAGCACCGCCTGGTGCCGGCCCTGCCGGCCCGGGCGGCGGCCGACCTGGCGGCGCAGGTGGCGCCGCCGGTGGGCCTGGGCGATCCGGCCCCGCCCGCGGTGCGCGCGGGGATGCTGGCTTTGGCGCTGGAGATCCTGGCGCGGACGCCCGCCCACGTGCTGCGCTTCCGGCCCGATGCGGGTTTCTGGGACGTGGTGCCCCGCTGAGCCCGGGCAAGCGGAACGGCCGCCCCGAGGGGCGGCCGTCGTCTGTCCTGCGGTCAGGTCGCGGGCGGGCGGCCTAGCGGCCCCAGCCCCACCACCACCACCAACCGCGGCGCCCGCCGTGGCGGCCACCGCCGTCGGGGCCCCCGTCCCCGTCGCCCCCATACGATCCGAAGACCCCGAGGGTAACCTCGACCGAGCGGAGCACCGGACGCGTGTATGTCTTTTTCATCGTTGCCTTCCCTGAATCGTTGGTCGGACCCATCCCCCTGGCCGATCGCTCGGCCCTCCTCAATCAGACTCAATCAGAATACCACGGGCCCACGGCGGACGCAAGTGCAAAACATGGGTAACAAGCAAACACCAAACACGTTAAAGAAGACAAAAGTCATGGGGTTGTGATGAATGATGGGCCAGCCGGGTCCCATATTATTTAAGTTTACATTAGTTATTTTGTGCTATAATGCTTGGGTTGTGGGCAAGCCAGCGCCCACCGGGAGCATGACGCCATGGTGCAATCATTCTTTTCGCTCATGACCGCCGGCCTCTTCCTCGCCCTCGTGGCCTGGCCGGCCCAGGCCCCCGCCTCCGGACCGGGGCCCGCCCGGCTCCTGGAGCCGGCGGCCCCTGCGGCCGTGCGCCTGCCGCAGCCCGAATGGACGGCCGCCACGGCCGCCGCCCCGGAGCACCGCCGCCAGGCCGCCTCCAGCCTGCCGCCGGCTGAGCGGCGCACCTTCGCCCTCGTCTCCCTGCCGGCCAAGACAGCCGGCGCCACCGCGCCCGCCCGCGACCCGGACCTGCAGGCGCGCCTGGCGGCGCTGACCTCGCCCCTGATGATGCGCGGCGGCGCGGCGGCGGCCACGGGCCTGCCGCCCCGCGCGGCCGACAAGGCCGACCTGCCCTGGACGGCCAACCGCCTGCTGGCCAACCCCACGGACATGAACGACGAGTACGTCTCGCTGGCCGTCAGCCCCCTGACCGGGGACCTGTGGGCCTCCTTCGCCGCCACCGATCTGGGCGGCACGGACCGGGATATCCACATCGCCCGCTCCGGGGACGACGGCCTGACCTGGACCGTGTGGGAGCTGCCGTCCGCGGCCGCGGACGAGTACCACCCCGACCTGGCCGTCGACGCCGCGGGCTACCTGCACGTGGTGTGGGTGGCCGAGCCGGGCGTGCTGATGCGCGCCCGCAGCGCCGCGGCCGACGACCCCGTGCACTGGGCCTTCGTCGAGGGCCTGGCCGCCGACGAACCGTTGGCCACGCCGGCGATCGCCGTCTCCGGCGGCGGCGACTTCGCCCGCGTCTTCATCGCCACCGCCTGGTACACCGCCAACTACGACCTGTACGCCTACGAGTGGACCCTGCTGTTCATGTTCTCCGGCGACGGCGGGCGCAACGTCACCTACGACTACTTCCTGCCCGACGGCTACCCCGAGTACTGGCCCGACGTGGCGATGGACGGCACCCTGGTGCACTTCGTCAACGCCGAGGCCGACTACTATTCCGGCCAGCTGGAGATCCTGGTCGCGAGCGACCAGTACAACGGCAGCTTCGTCGACGTGGCGTCCATGACCGGTTGGACCGAGAACAACTGCGGCTTCCCGCGGCTCGCCGGCCAGGACGAGCAGGTCTTCGTGGTCTACCAGCACGACTGGAGCGACGGCCTGAGCACCGACGGCGACATCATCTACGCCTACAGCTGGGACCGGGCCGCCAGCTGGTTCGGGCCCGTCGAGATGATCGCCGACCCGTACGAGAGCGTCGGGCCCACGGTGTTCACCCGCGACGGCGTGGTGGGCTGCCTGTGGCTGGACGCGCCCGCCGGCGGCGACGAGTTCCACCTGGCCGCGCGGCTGGGCTCGGGCGGCGGCCACAGCGGCCTGTTCGGGGGCGTGGAGATCGTCACCGACCAGCCGCGGGTCGAGCCCCAGTTCCACGCCGTCGCCGGCCTCGTCACCGGCCAGGCGGTGCACGCGGCCTGGATCGACCGCCGCGACTATCCCACCCAGGGCCACAACGTCTACACCGGCAGCCGTCCGGTGCGGGCGGACCTGGCGCCTTACCAACCCGACGGCTGGTCGGCCGCGCTGGTGGCCGCGCCCGTGCGCGGCGGCCGCGCCGATACCTGGCTCGCGGGCGGCGACACCACCTTCGTCAGCTTCGCCTTCCTGAACGCCGGCCTGGCCGACGCGGGCCAGCCGTTCACCGTGCGCCTGGACCTGGACGGGGCGCCCGCGGCCGCGTGGACGGTGGGCGGCCTGCCCGCCGGCGCCTGGGCCGCGGTCGAGGACCACCCGCTGGTGGTGCCCGCCGGCGCGCACACCCTCGCCGTGCGGCTGGATCCCACGGGCCAGGTGCCCGAGGACGACGAGACCGACAACACCATCGCCCGCACGCTGACCTGGATCGACGGCGACCCCGTCGCCCGCGCCGAACCCGGGCGTCTTGTCATCGGCCTGGAGCCCGCCCTGACCGCGGCCGCGGTGGCCGCGCTGGTCCAGGACCCGCCGCTGCTGCGCACCGCCGCCGCGGCGGTGATCGACCCGGCCCTGGCCCGGGCCCTGGACAAGTCCCTGGGCCAGGAGCCGCTGCGCGTGGTGATCGTGCCGCGCCGGCGGCTGGATGCGGCCGCCCTGGCCCGGGCCCTGGATGGTGCCGTCCTGCCGGTGCGGCGGGACGCCGTCCTGGCGGCGGCGCAAGGCCGGACCGGGCGCAGCCTGGCCGATCTGCAGCCGCACCTGGACCAGCTGGCGCGAGCGGGGCTGGCCGGCGCGCCGCAGCCCCTGTGGCTGTCGGGAATGATCGCCGTCGCGTGCTCCCCGCTGGCGGTGGAGCAGCTGGCCGCGCTGCCCGAGGTGGGCGCCCTGTGGCTGGACGACCAGCCCAGCCGCACCTTCGGCGAGCCCGGGCAGGCGGCCGCCAAGGCCGTGCGCGCCTGGCACCTGGACCGCGTCGGCGCCCCGGAGGCCTGGAACCGGGGCCTGACCGGGGCCGGCGTCCTGGTGGGCCACGTGGACACGGGCATCGCCTACGACCACCCGGACCTGGCCGCGCACCTGTGGGACGGCGGGGTCGAGTGGCCCCACCACGGGTGGGACGCCATCGACGAGGACAACGATCCCTACGACGGGGACACCGACTGGTGGCACGGCACCCACACCGCCGGGCTGATCGCCGGCGACGGCACCGCCGGCACGGCCACCGGCGTGGCGCCGGGCGCCCGGCTGATGGCCCTGCGGGGCCTGCCCGGCTACTACGACGACCTGGTCGAGTCCCTGCAGTTCGGCCTGGACCGGGGCGTGGACCTGTTCAGCTTCAGCGGCGGCTGGACCGGCGCCAGCGAGGCGATCCGCGTGGCCAACCGCTACAACGCCGACGTGCTGATGGCCGCCGGCGTCCCCTGGATCTGCGCCGCCGGCAACGGCGACAACCAGGGCGGCCACCTGGCCCTGCCCGGCGACGTCTCCAGCCCCGGCGACTGCCCCAGCCCCTGGTACGCGCCCAATGGCGGCGCCACCGCGGTGATCACCGTGGGCGCCTTGACGGTGACGGACGAGCCCTGGAGCAGCTCGAGCACCGGCCCGGTGCGCTGGGACTACGCCAACCCCTACGGCGACGCCGACTACCGGGACTACCCGTGGCCCCCGGGGCTGATGAAGCCGGACCTGGCCGCCCCCGGCGATCCGATCACCAGCACCAGCGGCGCCGGCGGCTACGTCACCTACGCGGGCACGAGCATGGCCACGCCCCTGGTGGCGGGCGCGGCGGCGATCCTGCTGGAGGCGGCGCCGGGCCTGACGCCGACCACCCTGGCCCAGCTGCTGGAGACCACCGCCCGCGATGTGACCGCCGCCCCGGCGACGACCGGCCGCGACAACCACACCGGGGCCGGTCTGGTGGACCTGGCCGCGGCCCTCGACCACCTGGGCGAGGCGGGCCCCGTGGCCACCCTGACCCTGCACAACGACGGCGTGCTGCCCCTGGTGGTCAGCGCCGTGCTGGACGACGGCGCGTGGCTGCAGGCGGGCGCCCCCGCCGGCCCCGTCGCCCCGGGCGCGGCGGTGGAGCTGCCCGTGTTCGTCGACCCGGCGGGCCTGCTGCCGGGGGTGCACACCGCCACCATCATCATCCTGAGCAACGACCCCGCCTCGCCCCTGCTGGTGCCGGTGGTGCTGGACTACGGCTCGGGGCTGAGCGGGGTCGAGGACGGGCCGCCGCCCGCGGCGGGGCGCGATCGCCTGGAGAACTGCCCCAATCCGTTCAACCCGCGCACGGTGCTGCGCTTCGCGGCCCGTGGCGGGGTACCGGCCGAGCTGGCGGTGTACGACGTGCGCGGCCGGCGGGTGCGCACCCTGGTGCAGGGAGTGCTCGACCCCGGCCCACAGGAGGTGGCGTGGGACGGCCGGAACGACCGCGGGCGCGGCGTCCCCAGCGGCCAGTACTTCGCGCGGCTGCAGGAGGGCGAAGGCGAACCGGCCGTGCGCAAGCTGATGCTGGTGCGGTGATCGGGGCCGCACCACGCACGCTGCCCCTGCGGGGATCGTATCTCTCCAGGTTCGACAGGAAGCGGTGGAAGACCGTGGCGACCAGATCCTCGGCGTCATGGCTGGACCTGACCCGCAGGCGCAGTCTACGCGCGAAGACGGGGATGGTGACGGGATTTCTCGCGCCGCGGGCCGTCCGGTCGTATGGTGACGGCGACCGCGACGACCGCCCACCCTGGCGAAGGAG
>JBHEPC010000406.1:0-4212 GCA_046260475.1 Candidatus Krumholzibacteriia bacterium
CACGACGAGGTCGATGTCCCGTGTCATGCGCGGCTCGGCGTAGAGGGCCATGGCCAGCGAGCCGGTCAGCATGAACGGCATGCCGGCCCCGTCAAGCCGTTCGGCGATGAGATGCAGGAAGTCGAGCTGGTCCTGCACGGACGTTGCTCCATGGACGCGTTGTCGGATCGGTTCGCGGCGATGGTATCATCGCACCGTGACCATGGTCAACTCGTCCCGCGCAATGTCGGCGGCGATTGGCGATTGCGGCACGGAGCGGCACCTGGACGGCGGCGACGAACGCGGCCGGTGACGCGCCGCGAGGACCTACCTGAGGAGAGTCGTCCTGCCCGCCGCACTGCCCCCTGCCGAGACCAGCCGGTACAGGTAGACGCCGCTGCCCAACGCCCGGCCGCCATCGTCCCGCCCGTCCCAGACCGCGTCGTGCCGGCCCGCCGGCAGGTCCTCCGTCACCAGCGTGCGCACCCGGCGTCCGGCCAGGTCGTGCACGGTCAGGTTCACGCGGCCGGCGCTCTCCAGGGTGAAGGCGATGGTGGTGGCGGGGTTGAAGGGATTGGGGTGGTTGCCCAGCAGCCGCGCCCCACCGGCAGCCACGTCGGGCGCCGCCGCCAGGCCGCCGGACACGGCCACCGTGCCCAGCCAGGGCGCCATCTCCGGCCCGGTGACCGTCAGGTCCAGCACGGCCCCCGCGGGCGGGGTGCACAGCCAGCGCACGTCCGCCTGGCCGCCGGCGCCGACGGTGCCGCGCGCGTACAGGACGCTGCCCGCGCTGACGGCGACCACCGAGCCCGCGGGCCCGGCGACGGTGACCGGGAAGCCCGCGTCCCCGGCGGCGACCGCGGCGGGCGCCGTGACGGCGAAGGATCCGGCCGCCCGCGTGCGCACCTGCAGGGAGGCATCGCCGAAGAGATTGAACTGCTCGACGACCTGGGTCGCCACGGCCAGGCCGCCGTACACGTCCGCGACCCGGGCCAGGCCCGCCGCGTGCAGGGCGCCCAGGGTGCGCTCGGCGCCCGTGGTCAGCGCGTCCACGATCTCGGCCTGCATCACCGTGGGCGGGGTCCAGGGCACCAGCGAACTGGCGGCGACCACGGCGATCGCCCCGGCCGGGGCGGCGGCCGTGCCGGCGCGCAGCCAGGCCTCGGCGAAGCAGGTGGTGCGAGCGAAGCCGCCGTTGTCGCAGGAGACGTCGACGATCCAGGGCCAATGGGCGTTGTCGAGGGCGGCCACGTCGGCCAGGCCGAAGGGCACGCTGCTCCAGCCGGTGCCGGTGCCGTGGCCCAGGTAGTTGACCAGGGAGCGGCCGTCGGCCAGGGCGGCGCGCACGTCGGCCGCGCCCGCGCCGGTGCGCTGGTACAGCTGGTCAACGGCGGCGAACCCGGCCGCCAGCAGGTCGTCGCGCAGGAGGTCCGCGCGCGCGTCGTCGGCGGGCGAGCCCTCGTTGCCGGCGATGCCCGCGGCCCGGCCGTAGCCGGCGGCCTGGGCCCCGGCCAGGGGCTGGCTCTCGTAGGCCACGAACTTGGCCACCTGCACCGCCACGTCGGCCGCGCTGCGGGCCGGGACCCGGGACACGAACAGGTCCGGCACCAGGTCGTCGCCGGCGACCAGGGCGTAGCGCACGTCCGAATCGGAGCCGTCGTAGGTGCCGGCCAGGGTGGGCACCCACTCCCGGTCGCCCACCAGCAGGACCCAGTCCAGGCCGGCGCCGCGCCAGCGGTCGGCGACGGCGGCGGCCACGGCGGCGGCGCTGCCGCCCAGGTCCTTGACCGTGACGATCTCGGTCTCGATGCCCCGCCGCGTCTTCCAGGCCACCAGGGGGGCGACGGCGTCCACGAACTCGGGCGCCGTGACCACCAGCAGCCGGCCCGGGCGCTCGCCGGTGGTGAACGCCTTGGCGGCCGCGGGCGCCGCGCCGGCGGCGAAGAGCCGGTCCGCCACGGGCGCCAGGGCCGGGGCGACGGCAACGGCGGCGCCGGGCGCCTCGTTCACGCCGCCGCTGCCCTCGGTCACCACCACCAGCTCCAGGCGTTCGGCCACCAGCAGCAGGCCGCGGCCCGCGTCGTAACGCAAGGGATAAAGGCGCACGGTCACGCCCCGGCGATCGCCCAGCAGGAAGGGTCGGCCCAGCTCGGCGACGGCCGGCGGCCAGACCTCGCCGGCGGCGTAGCCCGGGCCCCAGGTGCGGGCCGCGCCCGCCGGGTCGGCGTCCCGGGTCAGGTGGCCCAGCGAGGGCAGGACCGGCGCGACGGGGATCGCCCGCTCGCCGACGGTGACCACTTCCAGCCGCACGCGGCCGGTGCCGGGGACCGGGATGGTCGCCGTGACCACCGGCAGCTCGGGCCGGCCGGCCTCGAGCCGCAGGGCAAAGCCGGGCAGGTCCACCACGCTGGACACGTGCCCGTCCACCAGCGTCTCGGCCACGGTGAACGGGGGCAGCTGCCAGGCCAGGACGACGCGCGCCGGATCGGCGGCGTCCACCACCGGCCGGGCCGCCGCACCAGCCTCCCAGGCGCCGACAGCGGGGGTCGCCGCCAGGGCAAGGGCCAGAGCGGCGGGGGCGATCAGGTTGGTCAGCAGGTGGCGCACCATCTCTCCTTTAGGTCAGGAAAGATGATTATAGCATAAAAATACAAATGAAAAGCAATAAAAATCGGTCGGGATCCGAGGGTGGTGTCAGGAGGTTCCTAGTCCAGGCGCAGCTGCGCGTAGCCGCACCAGCGGGCCAAGGCTGTGGCGAAGTCGTTGGGATGCACAGGCTTGGAGATGATGTCGTCCATGCCCGAATCCATGCAGCGGATCCGGTCGTCGGGCAGGACGTTGGCCGTGACGGCGATGATGGGCAGGTGCTGGCCGGCGCGCATCTGGGCCCGGATGCGCTGGGTGGCCTCGTAGCCGTCCATGATGGGCATCTGGCAGTCCATGAACACCGCGTCGTAGGCCGCCACCGCGTGCATCCTGACCCCTTCGGCCCCGTTCTCGGCCACGTCCACCAGGCAGCCCAGCTTCTCGAGGATCCGCTTGGCCACCTTGCGGTTGACGAGGTTGTCCTCCACCAGCAGCACCCGCAGGCCGGTCAGGTCCTCGGGCCTGCGGGAGTGGGCAGGGTCGATTTTGGGCGCCGGGTGCATGAGGTCCTCCGATGCGGGCGGTTCCGGCCGTCGCGCTGACCAGGAGATTATCGGCGCCCTACGGGAGATCTTTAATAAAATCTTCCACCCGGCTAACCGGGGAACGACACGTCCACCACCCGCCGCACCGTCGCCGACTCCACCTCGAAGAACTCCGCGGGGGCGAAGTGGGCCAGCGCCGCCACCAGGTTGCTGGGGAAGACCTCGATGCGGGTGTTGAGGTCCCGCACGTTGGCGTTGTAGAAGCGCCGGGCGGCCTGGATGCGGTCCTCGGTGTTGGCCAGCTCCTGCTGCAAGTCCAGGAAGTGGGCGCTGGCCTTCAGGTCGGGGTAGGCTTCGGCCACGGCGAAAAGGCGGCTCAGGCCGTCCACCAGGGGCCGCTCGTCGGCGGCCTGGCGGGCCGGGCTGCCGCCCGAGGCCGCGGCCCGCGCCCGGGCAGAGGTGACCGCCTCGAGGGCCTCGCGCTCGTGGGCGGCGTAGCCCCGCACGGCCTCCACCAGGTTGGGGATCAGGTCGTAGCGCCGCTTCAGTTCGGTGTCGATGCCGGACCAGGACTCGCGCACCTGCTGGCGCGTGCGCACCAGGGCGTTGTAGGTCAGCACGGCCCAGACCGCGATCACCGCGACCAGGCCGACGGGAATCTGCCAGCTCACGTCCGGCCGCCTTTCAGTTGCTGGAGGGCGTAGTCGGGGATCAGTTCGATCAGCCGCCGCGCCATCTTCAGGGCCGCCTCGCAGTCCCTGGCCTGCAGCCGCCCGGGCCGGGACACGGCCACCTCGCCGAAGCCGAAGGCCACGGTCAATGGCGGCGCCTGCAGCAGGTACTCCATGGTGCGGGTGTGCACCACGTCGTAGGCCCACTTGCGGTCGGGCGAGGAAACGTGGAAGGCGCGGCTGAACTCGGCCGACTCGAAGTCGATGTCGTCGTGGCCGAGGAACTCGCCCACCTTGTCGAAGACGTGCTCCCGCCGGATCACCAGAGGGATCAGCGGGTGGCCGGTCTCGACGATGACCATCGCCCGCCGGTGGGTCGTGCGGTTCTTGCCCGAGCCGGTGACGAAGCGGTAGTCCAGGCAGACGGTGGG
>JBHEPC010000407.1:0-3498 GCA_046260475.1 Candidatus Krumholzibacteriia bacterium
ATCGCGGCCAGGCGCACCGCCAGCAAGCGGCACTGGCGACGGTTGGCGCCGCTGGCGGCCCGCTCGCGGGCGTAGTCGCCGGCGTTGTCCACCGCGAACGACACCTCCGCGCCCACCAGCACGATGAGCCAACTCACATAAAGCCAGATCAGGAACAGCGGCAGCACCGCGAAGCTGCCGTAGATGGCGTTGTACCGCGACACGTTCAACACCAACTGGATGGAGCCGAACTGCACCAGCTGGATGAGCGTGCCCGCCACCACGCCCGCAGCCAGCCCCGCGCGCCAGCTCACCGTGGTGTTCGGCAGGGTCAGGTACACCAGGGTCATGAGCAGCCAGAGGATGACGAACGGCACCAGTTCCAGGCTCGCCTGCACGAGGCCGCTGACGGGCGCGGCCACGCCGAACCGGGCCATGGCGTCATCCACCCGGCCGCTGATCATCACCGAAAAGCTGCTGCTGGCCAGCAGCAGCAGGGGCCCCAGCACCGCGATGGCCAGATAGTCGGTGATCCTGCGCAGCACGGTACGCCCGCGATCCACGCTCCAGATGGCGTTGAACGACGCCTCGACGTTGCTAAGCAACCGCACCGCCGCCCACAGCAGCAGCGCCACGCCGATGCCGGCCACCAGGCCGCCGCGGGTGTTGTCGAGCAGCGCGCGGGAGAACCGGATCACCTTGTCGAGGATCTCCTGCTGGCCCGCCAGTTGCCGGCGCAGGGTGTCTTCCAGGGCGGCCTCCAGGCCGAAGCTCTTCGCGATGCCGAAGGCCAGCGCCAGGGTGGGCACGATGGACATCAGGGTGTAGTAGACCAGGGCCGACGCCCGCAGTTGCAGCGAGTTGGCGGTGAATCCCCGGGCCGCCAGCACCACGATGCGCAGCAGGCGCAGCAGGCGCAGCAGGAACGGGCGGCGGCCCGCCAGAACCTGCTCGGGCAGATGCCAGATGTCGTGCTGGATGAGGCGGCGGGTGCGGTGCCAGAGGTCGCTGGGGTTCATGGCGGTGTCCGCTTCCGGAAAAGGTGGACGGCCGCGCGCCATCGCCGCCGCGCCATCGGCTCCTGTCGCTCCCACACTAGCGCGAGATCGCCGGCGCGTCCACGGCGTGGCCGCCGGCGGTCACGCCCCGTTCGCACCGCTGGTGGAATCGTGGCTTTCCCGTTACGATCCCGGGATACCCCGACGACAGGAGAGGCATGAGACCGCCCCGCCGCACCTTCCTGAGGGATCTCGAGGCCGGCCCGTTGCTGGACCTGGTCCTGGTGCTGGCCGTGCTGGCCGTGCTGCTGATCCGGTTCTGGCTCCACCTCACCGGCTACCCCCGGGTCGGCGGCGACTCCCTGCACATCGCGCACATGCTCTGGGGCGGGCTGCTGATGCTGGCGGCGCTGGTGATGCTGATGGCCTTCCTCGACAAACACGCCCGCCGGCTGGCGGCCGTTCTCGGCGGCCTCGGTTTCGGCACGTTCATCGACGAGGTCGGCAAGTTCATCACCAAGGACAACGACTACTTCTACGAGCCCGCCGTGTCGGTGATCTACGTGGTGCTCGTGCTCCTGTACCTGGCCGGACGCTCGCTCGCCCGGCGGCAGCAGGCCAGCCCGACCGAGAACCTCGTCAACGCCCTGCGGAGCACGGGCGAGTTCGTCGCCGATGATCCCGAGCGGGGTGAGCGGGATCGGGCGTTGGCGTACCTCGACGCCAGCGGGGACACGGGCCCGGTGGCCACCGCGCTCAGGGGCGCCCTCGCGGAGGCCACGACAGCCGACGATCGGCCCGCCGGACCGCTGCTGGGCGGGGCCCGCCGCATCGTCGGCGCGTACCGCCTGATTGCAACCAGCCGCTGGTTCGGCTGGGCGCTGGTCGCGTTCTTCGCGCTGCAGCTCGTGGCTGCGGGCCTCAGGCTGGCTTTGATCCTGCCCTGGTTCGCGCCCCGTCCGGTCTTTCTGGCCAACGTGCCGCTGGTCACGCCCCTGCCCCCCGATCCGGATCAGTTCGCCGTCGCCGACTGGCTGCAGCTGCTGAGCAGCCTGTTGGCCGGCGTTTTCGTGGCCCTCGGCATGGTCGCGGTGTTCCAAGACCGCCGGCACGCGCTGCGCATGTTCCTGCGCGCCACCGTCGTCACCTTGTGCATCACCCAGGCCTTCCTGTTCTACCGCGTCGAATGGCTGGGCCTGGGCGCGCTGGCCTTGAACCTCATGATCCTGGCCGGACTGCGCTTCGCCCTCGACCACGATCCGGCGCGGCCGCCCGCATGAGCATGCCGACCGGAATTGGCACGATCGTCCGGCTCACCGGCCGGCTGCCCACGCCACCGGCGGTCAATCCAGCGGCGAAAGCCCCTCCCGGATGGCGTAGCGGGTCAGCTCGGCGACGGAGCGGATCTCGAGCTTGTCCATGATCGCCTTGCGGTGCGACTCGACGGTCTTCGCCGACAGCGTCAGGCGCCCGGCGATCTCCTTGGTGGACAGGCCCTCGGCCAGCAGCTGCAGCACCTCGCGCTCCCGCGCCGACAGCACCGAGAAGGCTCCCGCATCGTCGGCGCCGGCCTGCTGGAGATAGCCCTGCAACACCTGATCGCCGATGCCCGCCCCCAGGTGCAGCCGCCCGGCGGCCACCGCCAGGACGCCGGCCGCCAGCTCGGAGAAGCCGGCATCCTTGAGCACGTAGCCCCGGGCGCCGGCCCGCAGCGCCTCCTGGACGAAGCGGCGGTCGCTGTGCATGGAGAGGACGATGACGCCGGTCGCGGGCAGCTCCTGCCGCAGGTGCCGGCACACTTCGATGCCGTTGAGGCCGGGCATGGAGATGTCCAGCACCACCACGTCCGGGGCCAGTTCGCGGCAGCGCGCGAGGGCGTCCAGGCCGTTGTCCGCCTCGCCGACCACCTCCATCGCCTCGTGGGCCGCCAGCAGGGACCGCAGGCCGTCGCGGAAGATGCGGTGGTCATCGGCCAGCAGCACCCGGACGCTCATGCGCCGCCTCCGGGGAGGTCGGCGTGCAGCCGGACGCGGGTCCCCTGGCCCGGGCGTGAATCGATGCCCAGGCCGCCGCCGTCGTCGCGCAGGCGTTCCTCGATGGCGAGCAGGCCGAAGTGGTCGTCACGGTCGGCCTGCAGGGACGACGGATCAAAGCCACGGCCGTCGTCCGCGACTTCCAGGATGACCTGGCCCGCGCGCCGGTCCAGCTCGATGGTCACCCGGCGCGCCTGCGCGTGCTTGACCACGTTGTGGACCAGCTCCCGGGCGCATTTCCAGAGCATCACCTTGAGGTCGTCCGGCAGGGGACCGCGGTCGTGCGCCCGCACCTCGACCTGCAGGCCGTGCTTGGCTGCGACCTGCTCGCCGAACCATTCGAGCGCCGGACCCAGGCCCAGCTCGTACAGGATCGGCGGCGACAGCTCGAAGGTCAGGCTGCGCGTGTAGCGGATCGCCTGATCGCTCAGATCCACCAGCTCGGCGAGGGCCTGCTCGTGTCCGCCCAGCATGGCGTCGGCGTGCAG
>JBHEPC010000163.1:0-3545 GCA_046260475.1 Candidatus Krumholzibacteriia bacterium
GGCAGCAACAAGCGCTGCCGCAACGACCTGCTGAAGGATCTGGGCTACACGTTCCTGTTCCCGAGCTACCGGGACGGGTACGAGGACCTGCTGGATTGAGGACGCGCGCAGCAGGAAAGGAGCACGGCATGAGGATCGGCATCAACCTGGTGGTGACGGCCGCGGCGCTGCTGGCCGGCTGCGGCGGCAGCAGCGCCGGCAAGGCCGGCAAGGCCGGCACGGACCCCCTGGCCGCCACGGCCTGGAGCCTGACGGCGCTGCCCGGCGCGGAGCTGCCCGCGGCGGTCGCGGTCACGGCGCAGTTCCACGAGGGGCGCCTCGGCGGCAGCGCCGGCTGCAACCGCTACTTAGCCGACTATGAGGTCCGGGGCGACAGCCTGCGCATCGGGCGCGCGGGCATCACCAAGATGATGTGCCCGGACCCGCAGATGGCGGTCGAAAGCGCGTTCCTGGCCGCCCTGGCGGACGTGGCGACCTTCACCTTGGCCGACGGCCGCCTGCAGCTGCGGACGGCCGCCGGCGGAACCCTGGCCTTCGCCGCCGCTCCGTTCGAGACCCCGAAGCCCTGACGAGGTGACACGATGACGACGATGATGATCCACCGCACCCGCGATGCCGTCCTGCTGGCGGTCGGCCTGGTCGCCGGGCTGGCCCTGCTGGGCTGGCTGCTGGGCTCGAGCCTCATCCGCTTCAAGGAGTTCGAGCGCACCGTGACCGTGAAGGGCCTGGCCGAGCGCGAGGTCCCCGCCGACATCGCCATCTGGCCCCTGCCTTTCACCGCAGCGGGCAACGACCTGGCCCAGGTCCACACGGACCTGGCCGCGGACGCCGCCCTGCTGATGCAGTACCTGCGCGACCAGGGCTTCACGGACGAGGAGCTGACCGTGGCCCCGCCCGCGGTCACCGACAAGCTGGCCCAGCAGTGGGGCGGCGGCGGTGAGGTGGGCCTGCGCTACACCGCGACCCAGACCGTGACCGTGTACACGCCGCGGGTGGACGCGGTGCGGGCGGCGAAGGCCGGCCTGGGCGAGCTGGGCCGCCAGGGCCTGGTCATCGGCGGCAACGAGTACCAGAGCCGGACCGAGTACATTTTCACCGGCCTGAACGACCTGAAGCCCGGCATGGTGGAGGAGGCGACGCGCAACGCCCGCGAGGTCGCCCAGAAGTTCGCCGCCGACAGCGACAGCCGGCTGGGCAAGATCAAGCGGGCCCAGCAGGGCATCTTCTCCATCGACGACCGGGACGCCAACACGCCCCACATCAAGAAGGTGCGGAT
Source organism: Candidatus Krumholzibacteriia bacterium (assembly GCA_046260475.1). Classification (GTDB taxonomy): domain Bacteria; phylum Krumholzibacteriota; class Krumholzibacteriia; order LZORAL124-64-63; family LZORAL124-64-63; genus JACZKN01. Next base: position 1,277 of record JBHEPC010000163.1, read on the forward strand.
CGTGTCGACGGTGGAGTACTACCTGGCGGACTAGGCGCCCCTGACCGACGCGGCGGCCGGCCCTTTCCCCGGGGCCGGCCGCCGCCGTCGGACTATCCTCCTACTTCACGAGGGTCATGGCGCGGCTCGTGCCCGTCCCCTCCAACCGGTAGATGTACTGCCCGCTGGCGAGCTTCGTGCCGTCGAAGGGGATCTCGTGGCGGCCGCCGCCCATCATGCCGTCCACCAGGACGGCCACTTTGCGGCCCCGCAGGTCGTAGACCGCGAGCCTGACGTGCCGGGTGGCGTCCAGTTCCACGGGGATCGTCGTGACCGGGTTGAAAGGATTGGGATAGTTCTGGCCCAGGACGACCGGCAGCGCGGGACCGGCACCCGGCACGGGCGAGGTCTCGGCGACCTGGCTCCAGAACGCGGTCACGGGGGCCTTCCAGTCCAGCAGGATGTCGTCACGATCCTCGCTCGTCACCATGAAGCGCAGATGGTCGATGGCCTGGCCGTCGGCCAGCCCGACCACGAACCGCGCCACCGTGCCGCTGCCCGTCGGCAGGTGAGACGAGGGCGCGACGCCGATGCCGAAGTGCTCGGCTCCCTCGAACCACGGCAGCGCCCAGGTAAGGATGTTGCCGCGGTAGTTGGTGTGGTAGTCGTAGGTCACCTGCAGCTGCGTGCCCACGTCCAGGATGGCCGGCCGCTCCGGCACCGTGACGATGTTGTCCACCGCGGTGTCGCCGAAATGGTAGTCCGCCGGGAGGGGAATCGACACGTAGGTGACGCTCTGGTCCGCGCTCATGCACAACAGCTGGACGCCGTCGAAATCGCCGGGGGCGATGGCGGTGATGACGCGCGACGTCGATCCCGAACCGGGGGGCACCAGCGCGCTGGGGCTAAAGCCCCCGTAGGCCGGGAACTCCCACACCTTCTGCGGCAACACCCAGAAATGGACGTCCCCTCCGCTGTTGTTCTGGTAGTCGAAGTTCACGGTGACGTGTTCCCCCGTCTGCGCCGAGGCCGGGGACGGCTTCGAGAAGGTGATGTTGGTCATGCCCACGTCCCGCCACCAGTAGTTGACCGCCACGTCGAACTCCAGCAGGACAACCGAGTGATCGTCGTTGTACATGGTGAAATGGACCTGGTTCACCGTGGCGTCCTGGGAGCCGAACGTGAAGTACTGGAAACCGCTGCCGCTGGGGGCCAGGAGACCCGATGCCGAAGCCGCGTAGCCCGACGTAGGGCTGCCGTTGAGCCACGGACGGGCGAAGATCCGTACCGCGGGCGCGGTGGTCGAGACCCAGTCGAAATTGATGAGCAGATCGTCCCCGTTGGCCAGCACCGAGTGGTTCCCGGGATTGATCTGGATGTTGAAGATGCCGTGGGGACCGTACTCGTAGTGGACACGGACCTTGAAATCGAAGTAGGTCACCGACTGGTCCGCATTGGTCATCAGGATGCGGACCTGGTCCACCGCCGGCGTTCCGGACGAGATGGTGAACCAGCGCTGCACCGTGCCCGTGCCCGCAGGCACCAGGCCACTGGGCGAGGTCGCCAGGCCGGGCGGGTTGCCGCCCGCGGTCAGGGGGAAGACGAAGATGCGGGTCCCCCCGGCGTCGGCATGCTCGTAGTCGATGTCCACGTAGACGCGCTCGCCGTGGGGCAGGTGGCTCGGGGTCGGGTGGGAGAAATCGATGCCGCCCAGCCAGCCCGCCCGGGCTGCCGACGGGTCCAGGGCGAGCAGGGCGATGGCGAGCAGGACGAGGCCGGCTGCCGGGGCGGCAGCGGGTGGTCGGCGGGTGATCATGGCTGGGCCCTCCGGGTCAGGTAAACGGATGCGGACCTGCAGCCGGACCCCCACCGCTTCCTCTTCCCCGTTCCCGCGCCCTGGGGCTGCAGCCCTCCCGGTAATTCTAAATGAAGATCATTTTTGTTTCAATTGCTTTCCGCGCGCCCCCGTCTGCCGCCCACCATCCGGACCTCGAGCAGCTCCGCCAGTTCGGTCACCGTGCGGTCGAAGCGCTCCAGCGCCGCCTCGATGGCGTCCGGCCGCGTCAGGTCCACCCCCGCCTCCTTGAGCAGGTCCAGCGGCGCCTCGGCGCAGCCGCCCTGCAGCATCCGCAGGTAGCCGTCCACGGCGGGCTGCCCCTGCGTCTTCACCTGCTCGGCGATGGCGATGCCGCAGCTGAGGCCCGTGGCGTAGCTGTACACGTAGTACTTGTAGTAGAAGTGCGGGATGTAGGCCCACTCCATGCCGTCGTTCTCGTCGACGGTGAAGCCC
>JBHEPC010000166.1:0-9564 GCA_046260475.1 Candidatus Krumholzibacteriia bacterium
CGCAACAGTAGGGCCCCGCCCGCGGCGAAGAACACCACCAGGGCCAGGATGCCCAGCCGCCCGGTGCCGGTGGCCTGGCTCACCAGCCCGAAAACCAGCGGCCCGGCCACGCCGGCGAGCTTGCCGCTGGTGGAATAGAAACCGAAGAACTCGGCGCTCCGGTGGCGGGGCACCATGCTGGCGAACAGGGAGCGGCTCAGGGCCTGGGCCCCGCCCTGCACCGTGCCCACCAGGCCGGCCAGCAGGTAGAAGTGCCAGGCCGTGGCCATGAAGTAGCCTCCCACGGCGATGCCCAGGTACACGCCCAGGGCGAGCAGGATCGCGGCCCGCGGCCCGATGCGCCCGGCCAGCCGGCCGAAAAGCAGCGCGCAGGGGATGCCCACCGCCTGGGTCAGCACCAGCGCCCCCATCAGGTGGGTCAGCCCGATCCCCAGCTCGGACCCGTAGGCCGTCGCCATCTTGACGATGGTGCCGATGCCGTCGTTGTACACCCAGTAGGCCACCAGCAGCAGGCTCAGCTGGCGGTAGCGGCGGAGCTCGCCGAAGGTCGCCGCCAGCCGCCGCCAGGCCGCCGCCGGACCGGCCGGTCCCGCGGCCGCGGGCGGCTCGGGCACCCGGCGCAGCAGCGGCAGCGCGAACACGGCCCACCACACCGCCACGCTCACGAACGACACCCGCACGGCGGCACCCGCGTCCGGCAGGCCGAACCAGGCGGGCCGCAGCACCCACAGCAGGTTGACCACCAGCAGCAGGCCGCCGCCGGCGTAGCCCAGCCCGTAGGCCCGCGCCGAGAGGCGGTCCAGCTCGGGCCCCTGCGCGAGCCCCGGTAGCAGCGACTCGTAGAAGAGGATGGAGGTGCCGAAGCCGAAGTTGGCCGCCACGAAGAGCGCGGCCGCCGCGCGCCACTGGCCGGCCTGCAGCAGCGCGAAGGACGCGGTGGCCGCCACCCCCAGCCCCAGGGCGACGGCGAGGAAGAGCTTGCGCCGGCCCCCGGCGTCGGCCGCCGCGCCCAGCAGGGGCGCCGTCACCGCCAGCAGCAGCAGGGCCCCGGCGGTGACGTAGCCCCAGGCGGCGGTGGCCGCGTGGGGCGCCAGGCCGCCGGCCACGGCCAGCTCCCGGAAGAAGGGCGGGAACAGGGCGGCCATCACCGTCGTGGCGAAGGCCGAGTTGGCCCAGTCGTAAAGGCACCAGGCGCGGGTGGCGCGGGCGTTCACCGGCTCACCAGTAGTAATAGACGCCGGCCTGGGGCGCGACCTTGATCTCGCCGCTGTCGCCGTTGTGCATGAAGTTGCCCTCGAACTGGACCGACCAGCGCCGGCCCCGGAGCAGCTCGACCCCCACGCCGAAGCCGTAGTTCCAGTGGGACTCCTCGTCCCACACGTCGACGCCGTCGCGGGTGCCCGTCTGCTCCTTGTCGTGGAAGTAGCCGGCGCCGCCGGCCAGGTACAGGCGCATGGTGCGGTCCTGGCGCAGGATGTAGTTCAGCTCCAGGCCGAGGTTGTGCCGCTTGCGTTCCTGGGTGTGCCAAAGTCCCCCCGCCGTCTGCAGATACAGCCACCACTGCACAGGCAACCTGAAGGCCAGGCCGTGGCCCCCGATGCGCCCGTAGTGCAGACCCACGGCGGCCAGCAGGGGGTCGGCGGTGTCGTTCCAGTCGGGTGCGGGGCCGGCCTGGGCGACGACGGCGGACGGCGTGGACAACAGGACGAGGGCGGCCAGCACCGCGGCCGGGAGGACCGCGGCGGCAGGTCTCAAGTTGGTTCGCATCGCTCCGTCCTTGGTTCGGGTCAGCATCCTGCCATGCCCGGTCGGTCGGCGCCTCCAATGCGGCGCCAGGGACATTGTGCCCCATGGCGCAGGGGGTGGCAACGGAAACCGCCGGCGGCCGCGCCCCAAAAAATCCGCGAAAAACGCGTTTTTTTCGTGCGCAAACGCCCCGCGGTGCGCTAGATTCCCGCCGTGCATGGAAGCGGCGCGCTTCCGCGGGCACCAAACAAGGAGGATGAAGAGACATGGCTAAGAAGACCACCAAGAAGGCTGCGGCCAAGAAGGCCCCGGCGAAGAAGTCCGCCAAGAAGGCGCCGGTGAAGGCCGCCGCGTCGAACAAGCCGCCGACCAAGTCGGAGGTCTACCGCGCGATCGCCGACAAGACGGGCCTGGCCCGCAAGGACGTGGTCGGCGTGATCGACACGCTGAACAACATCATGACCGCGTCGGTGAAGAAGCACGGCACCTTCAACTACATGGGCCTGATGAAGCTGACGCTGGTGAAGAAGCCGGCGGTCAAGGGCGGCAAGCTGGTCAAGAACCCGTTCACGGGCGAGATGGTCAAGCAGAAGGCCCGTCCGGCCTCCCGTTCGGTGCGCGTGCGCCCGATGAAGGCCATCAAGGACATGCTCTAGACCGCCCTGCGGCGATCGTGAGCGACGGATACGGCCCTCGCGCCTCGGCGCGGGGGCCGTGGCGCATCCGGCTAGAAGCGCACCCTCAGCAGATCCTTCAGCGCCAGCCCCCCCACCAGGGAGAACACGCCCAGCGCCACCAGCCAGTGGACGCGCCAGGGGCCGTAGGCGAGCCGCCGCTCCGGCAGCGAGAGCGCCACCGCGACCACCGGCTGGTCGGCCGGCAGGGGCGCCTCGGCCGGGTTCAGCAGCAGGCGGCGCAGACTTTCCCGCTCCCGGACCGCGGCCAGGCGCGGCGCGCCGCCGCCCACGGCGACCAGCTTGCCGGCGCTGTGCCCGTCGGCCAGGCGCACCCGCACCTCGTGCCGGCCCGGCGCCGCGGCCCGCACGCGCCAGGTGGCGGTCCCGGCCCGGCGGTCGCGCACCGGCGCCGTCTCCACGATGACGCCCGCCGGCGCCTCCAGCGCGATTCCGTCGAGCAGGCCCGCGTCCGCCGGCGCCAGCCGCACCGAGACCAGCGTGCGCTCGCCCACGACCAGGGGCCGGCGGCCGTAGCGGGCCTCGACCTGGGCGAGGAACAGCACCAGCGGCAGCGCCATCACCAGCAGGGCCGGCAGCGAGCGGCGCAGGTAGCGCAGGTTGGCCGCCAGCAGGTCCCGCTGGATGCGCGCCAGCACGCCCAGGTGGTCCTGGTACAGGCCCATCTCGTAGACGCGGCCGGTGACCAGGCGCCGCGACGCCACCAGGGCGTCCTGGTTCGTGGCGACCTTGAACAGCACCAGCATCAGCGCGCCCAGCAGCAGCGACAACGCCGCGACGGCCCACTCCGCCGCGCCGCCGAAGGGCGCGCAGAGCAGGTCGAACAGGGCGTTCAGGGCGTTCGCCAGGGCGGTCATCGCCGTTCCTTGCCGTCGGGGCTACGAGATGTAGCCCAGCCCCTGCATGCGCCGGCGGATCTCTTCCTCGTCGGCGCCGCCTTCCTCGAACTTCGCGATCTCCCGCTCGAGCACGTGCTGCACGAACTCCTCGGCGGTCGCGTAGCCGGCGAGGGCCGCGTACTTGCGCACCTTCGCCAGCAGATCCTTGTCCAGTTTCAGCCTGCCGCCCGTGAACATCAGCGGCCTCCTTCCGGTGCGTAGAGGTTGCGTCCGGTCATCTGCGGCGGCGCCTCCAGGCCGAACAGGCCCAGGATGGTGGGCGCCAGGTCCGCCAGGGTGGGGTCGGGCAGCACGAACGGCCGGCTTGTGATCACCGTGCCCGGTACCACGTCGGCGGCCATGCAGTGGTCGCCGCTCCACTTCATGAGGTTGTCGGCGTAGACCGCGGCCGGCACCTCGCCCAGGGCCGATTCGTTGCTGCCGCGCCAGCCCCGCTCGTAACCCAGGATGATGTCCGGACCCCGGTCCCGCCAGGTGGGCGCGTAGACCTCGTCGGCCCGGTAGGCGTAGCGCACGGGCCGTCCGCCCCCCACGCTGTCGACGGCGGCCTCGAGGCCGGTCACCAGCTCCCGCAGCAGCTCCTCGCGCTCGCGCCCGGGGTTGACGATGCCCGCGCGCTCGCGCCCGCGCAGGTTCAGGTACAGCCCGTTGATGCCGATGGCGTAGGCCCGGGTGCGGTTCCAGTTGACGCCCGCCAGCAGCTCGGTCGTGCCCGGAGCGACGCCGTCCTCGAGGGTCAGGTAGCCGTGCTCCCGCAGCCAGGCGTTGACGTGCATGCTGCGGTAGAAGGGCGCGAAGCCGTGGTCGCTGATCACCATCACCAGCGTCCCGTCCCCCACCGTGTCCAGGGCCCGGCCCAGGGCGCCGTCCAGGGCCACGTAGAGGTCGCGCACCCGCTCCCGCACGCCCGGGTCGGCCTGGGCATGGTTCGGCGAGTGCTCGTCGAAGCAGCGCCACATGACGTGGCAGGTCTGGTCCGGGGCGTTGAAGTAGAAGAACAGGAAGCCCCGCTCCAGGCCCGCGAAGCGCCCCAGCTCGTAGTCGAACTGGGCCAGGCGCTCCTGCAGGACCTGGTCGGCCTGGCTGACGTACTGGCGGTCGCTGAGTACGCCTTCCTCCAGGGCCTTGGAGTCCTCGGGCAGGCCCTGGGTGTAGAACAGGCCCACGTCCCGGACCAGCTCCCTGCTGTAGCCGGGCGGGGTGCTGATGGGCATCTCCGGCTTGGCCGGGTGGATCTGCACCGGCGTCACGTACAGCCGCAGATGGGGCGAGGCCTCCAGCAGGTAGAAGCGGCAGGTGCCGGCCACGCTCTTCAGCAGCGGCACCATGGGGAAGGAGAGCTCCGCCCAGGGGCTCCACTCGTCCTGGGCCAGCAGGAACTCCTGGTCCTGGACGCGCACCAGCACCGTGCGGTGCTCCTTGTCCACCACCAGCTCCAGCGGCACCTCGGTCTCGGGCTCGCCGTCGCGGTAGGCGTTGCGCGGCCCGGGCAGGGCGGTGGTGACGCGCCCGCCGACGGCGCGCACGGGGATCACACGGCCCCCGTCGAGGTCGCGGCTGACCGCCGGATCGTCGGTGACGTAGCTGAAGATGCCGTAGGTGCCCAGGATGTCCGGCGTGCCCATGCCCGCCAGGGTGCGGGCCTGCGTGGCCACGGGCGGGAAGTTACCCGGCACCTTGAACACCGTGACGTCGTGGCCGGCCTCGTCCAGCAGCTGCCAGAAGGCCGTGCCTTGGCGCAGGTTCTGCACCGTGCCGCCCCCGCGCGGGATCCGCCAGGAGAAGATCTGCAGATGGGAGCCCGGCGCCTGGGCGCTGCTGGTGGAGAGGTACGGCAGCATGGTCCGCGGGTCGCGGTGGATGAAGTCGAAGATGCCGTGGCCCCCCGGGTCCATGCCCGTGGCGAAGGTGGACCAGGCCACCGGCGACTGGGGCGGGATGGTGGTGCCCAGGGGCTGGAACTGGGCGCCGCCGGCGATGAAGCGGTCGAAGTTGGGCAGCAGGCCCTGGTCCCGGTACTCCTGCAGCATGACCGGATCCAGCCCGTCCATGCCGATCACCAGGACCTTGGGAGCCTCCGTGGCCGGCGCGGGCGCCGCCACCAGGAACAGGACGGCCGCCACCGGCGTCAGAGCGCGCCAAAGCATCCTCATCACGTCTCCTCGAACAGGCTGCGGCCCTGCATGTGGCCGGGCCGGACGATGCCGAACAGGTCCAGGATGGTGGGCGCCAGGTCCACCAGCGCGCAGTCGTCGCGCAGCAGCGGCCGGTTGGCGTAGGCCACGCCGGGCACCTGGGCCGGGTCCATGCAGTGGTCGCCGGACCAGGCGCGGCGGTTGTCGCGGAGCGCCTGGTCGGTCAGGCGGCCCACGGCGGCGTGCCAGTCGGTGCGCCAGCCGCGGTTGTAGCCCACGATCACGTCGGGACCCTCGCCACGGTAGGGCCCCTTGAACACGTCCCTGGTGACGAAGCAGTCGGCGATGGCCTCGCCCCCGGCCGGGTCGGGCAGGCCGCGCAGCCTGCCGATGATCTCGTCCAGCAGCGCCCGCGCCTGGGCCGGCTCCACGCAGCCGTCGCGTTCGCGCCCTTGGAGGTTGAGGTAGAAGCCGGCCAGCCCGTTGGTGTAGGCCCGGGTGCGGGACCAGTCGATGGCCGACGGCTCGACCCGCTGGCCCGGCTCGAGCGGCGGCACCGGGCCCTCGCGGGGATCGTCCCGCAGGAACAGGTAGCCGTGGTCCCGGAACCAGGTGTTGAGGTTCACGCCCCGGGTGAAGGGCGCAAAGCCGTGGTCGCTGATCACCAGGACCACGTCGTCCTTCCCGGCGCGGGCCAGGGTCTCGCCGACGACCGCATCGCCGGCGGCGTAGACCTGTTCGATGGCGTCCTTGAAGCGCGTGGTGTCCTGGCCCCGGTTGGCCGGATGGTCCGGCACGCGGTAGCGCCAGAACATGTGCTGGATGCGGTCGGTGGCGTCGAAGACCACGGCGATCGCCCCGTCGGGGTTGCGGTCCAGGGCGTGCAGGAACTGGCGGCGCCGCTCCTGGTGGATGAGGTAGGCCTGCTCCAGGAAGGCCTGCTCGTCGATCACCCGCTCGTTCAGGGCCCAGGTGTCCTCGGCCAGGCCCAGGGTGGCGAACTTCCCCTGCAGCTTCGCCAGGGCGATGGCGTAGTGGGGCGGGTGGCTGATGGGCATGTCCGGGTGCTCGGGGTCCAGGTTGATGGGCGTGACGTACACCGTCAGCGGGTCGTCCAGCCGGGTGACCCGGAAGCGGGCGATGCCGTGGGCGGTGGCCCGGCCGCGGCCGAACGCCAGGGGGATCCAGGGCGAGTACTCGTCCGGCGCCAGGGTGAAGGCCGCCTCCCCCAGCTCGAAGTGGGCCCGGCCGGCGGCCCGGTCGCGGCGCACGGTGAACGCGAGCTCGGCCGTGGCGTGGCCGCCGCCCGCGGTCGGCAGCTGCGGCCCCGGCAGGCGCCCCGCGTAGTGGTCGGCCTCGACCACGACCAGCGGCAGCCGCGTGCCGCCGGTGGACTCGCCCGGCTGCGGCGCGCCGCCGGGGGCGGTGAACTGGGTGAACGAGCCCTGGGTGCCCCGCAGGTCGGGCACGCACATGGCCGAGAGCATGCGGCCGGGGTAGGTGTCCGGCGGGAAGGTGATCGGCACCCGCAGGATGGTGCTGGGCACGCCGTGCTCGGCCAGGGTCCGCCAGAAGGGCTTGCTGCGGCGCAGCAGCTCGTACCGCGCCTTGGGCCGCCCGATCACCCAGGGCCCCAGCTTGCGCAGGCGGCCGGTCTCGGTGATGCGCGTGGACGACAGCACCGGCAGGTGGGTGCGCGGGTCGCGGCCCAGGAAGTCGAAGATGGCGTGCCCGCCGGCGTCGGTGCCGGTGGCGAAGGTGGACCAGCCGACCGGCGACATGGGCGGCAGGGTGGTGGCCAGGCGGCGGTAGCCTCCGGCTGCGGCCAGGCGCTGCAGGTTGGGCAAGAGCCCGCGGGCCATGAACTCGTCGCAGAGCAAGGGGTCGATGCCGTCCAGGCCGACGACGATCACCCGGCGGGCCTTGGCCCGGCCGGCCCGGCGGCGGCCCTTCCAGCTGCGCACCGCCACCCGCAGGGGCCACAGGAAGACCGCGACCATCGCGAGCAGGATCCCCGCCACAGCGAACAGGAACGAGCCGCCCAGGGCGAAGCCGGCGCCGGGACCGATGTAAGCCAGGGCGGGCGCCGGGGCGCAGACCAGCGCGGCCACCGCGGCCGCGAGCGCGGCGGCGTGGCGGGTCGCACGGGCATTGGGGTTACGGCGGGGCATGCGGGCTTCGCTCGGTCCAGGGCTGGGTGCGGCTAGGGGTCGGACGACGGCGCGATGGGGGGCCGGACGACCGGATTCCGAACATTCAGGCTAGTTGAGCGGGGCCTTTCCGTCAAGGCGGCGCGCGGACCCGGTGCTCGCCCCGGGTAGCCGGCCGGGCGCCCGGGGCGGTATCCGCGACAAATTTGATCCCTGTTCCCGGCCGACGGTGCGTTGGGGAGTGTGAGACAGAACGACCCCCCCACCGGTCCAGGAACCGGAAAAGGAGCGCCCCCATGGCACACGCCCGATCGTTCACCATCCTGCTGGCCCTTGCCCTGCTGGCCACCGCCGCCCCCGGGCCCGCGCCGGCCGCCCCCGGCGACCACGTGTGGAGCCGTGGCTTCGACGCCGAGACGCTGGCCGACATCACTCCCGACGGCGAGGTCACGGTCGCCGGCATGTTCGACGGGACCGTCGACTTCGGCGGCGGGCCGCTGACGTCGAGCAACCCCTTCGGGGACGACATGTATGTGGCCAGGTTTGATGCCAATGGCAACCACGTGTTCAGTTTCGCGGTCGCCGCGGGCCAGGGTCACGGCGTCAACGCCGTGCGGGCCGACCATGCCGGCGGCACCTACGTGATGGGCCGCATCTACTCCGGCACCGTCGACTTCGGGGGCGGCCCCCTCGCCGCGAACAACGACTTCTACGTCGTGCGCTACGACCAGGATGGCAACCATCTGTTCAGCGGGCTGCACGGCGACGCCGAGGTCTACGACGCGGACGCGGACGCCCAGGGCCTGATGATCGTGGGCGCCACCCGCTCGACCGCCGACTTCGGGGGCGGGCCCCTGACCACCGCCGGCGACACCGACGCGCTGATCGCCCGGCTCGACGGGGCGGGCAACCACGTCTTCAGCGCCATCTACGGCGATCCCTACGGCCAGTACGCCCGGGCCGTGGGCCTGGACGCCGCCGGCGGGTCGGTGGTCGCCTTCCAGATCGCCGGCACCATCGACTTCGGGGGCGGGCCCCTCGTCCCGGCCGGCTTCGGGCTGGCCCTGGTCGAGTTCGACGACGCCGGCGCCCACGTCCGCAGCGAACTGTTCGACGGGGACTTCACCTCGGGCATCACCTACAACGTGCACCTGGACGTCAAGGACGACGGGGGCTTCGTCGTGGCGGGTGAACTGCACGGGGCGGCGGACCTCGGCGGCGGCCCCCTCTACACCGCGAACAAGACCGACGTGTACGTGGCCCTCTTCGCCACCGACGGCACGCACCTGTTCAGCGCGTCCTACGGATCGACCAGCTACCAGGTGGTCAACAGCGTTACGTTCGCCCCGGACGACGCGATCGTCCTGAGCGGCAATTTCGTCAACGACCTGGATTTCGGAGGCGGGGTCCTCAGCGCCGGCCCCACCACCCCCAAGCTCTTCCTGGCCCGCCTGGACGCCGGCGGCGCCCATGAGTTCAGCACCACCTACGAAGGGCCGTCCGGTGCCTACAGCCTGGTCACGCGGACGAACGCCGCCGGCGCAGTCCTGCTGGCGGCGTCGTCGTCGCCCGACCTCGACCTCGGCGGCGGCCCCCTCGGCCCGTACTACAACTTCCTGGGTGTCCTGGAAGGCAGCGGGACGGTCCCCAGTTCGGTGACCGACGGCGGCACCCCGGCCGCGCCGGTCAGCGTCGCGGCCTATCCGAACCCGTTCAATCCCGCGACGAAGCTGGCCTTCACGCTCGACCACCGGGGCGAGGTCGAGGTGCTGGTGCACGACCTGCGCGGCGCCCTGGTGGCGCGGCTCTACCGGGGCGAGTTGGACGCCGGCGCCCATGAATTGGAGTGGCGGGCCGAGGGCGTGCCTTCGGGAGTGTACCTGGCCACGGTGCGCGCCGGCGCGGCGCGGCGGACGACTCCCGTGACCCTGGTGAAGTG
>JBHEPC010000176.1:0-4572 GCA_046260475.1 Candidatus Krumholzibacteriia bacterium
TTAGGCCGCCAGTGCGAAATTGTTTTCGTCACTTGTTGGTTTTCCACCGTTTAACGAGATCCGTGGAATCTCGGCATGCAGCCAACGGTCCCCCGACCACGTCGAAACCAGGTCGCCCCCACGAATGCTGGGGACCCGGAGGACCAGATCGCCCGGTCAATATAGCACATCCGGGGCCAGGGGGCCACCATGGTCCACCTGCTGCCGGAGCTGTTGGACCGGCGCCTACGCGACCTGGTCGAGGCCGCGGGCGACGACCGCACGGACGAGGAGCGGCGCCTGGAGGCCTACCGGCGGAAGATCCTGGCGACGTTCCAGCTGGATCGCCAACCTGCAGCCGTTCGTCGCGCGGTGCTACAACACCAGCGGGGACATCCGGCGGCGGGCGTGCTGACGGCGGGGACGGCGGGGACGGCGCACCGCCCCACGCCGCGCCGTCCCGGCAGGTCGGTCTATCGCGCCGTCACCAGCAGCTGCATGTAGGCGGCAAGGTCCGCCTGCTGCTCGAACTCCAGGGTCGCCTCGATCACCCGGTCCTGCGCCGCCGGGTCCATGACCGCCGAGGCGTTGGCCCGGAACTTGGCGATCAGCTCGTCGTCGCTCATGGGGTTCGCGGGGCTGCCCTTGGCGTGGTCCACGGTGCGCTCGAAGCGGCGGCCGTCGGTCGTGGTGATGGTGGCGATGGCCCGCTTGGTGCCCGGGAACAGGGCGTCGATCTCCGGGTTCGCCACGACCTTGATCTTCTGCAGCAGCGCGCGGATCCGCGGGTCGAAGAGCTTCTCCTCTTCGAAGCTGTTGGGGTAGACCCCGCCGTCGGCCGCCACCGCCGCCAGACAGTAGGGCAGGCTGTGGTCGGCCGTCTCCTTGGTCTGCGGGTCGTACTTGCTGGCATCGGAGAGGATGTCCGCGCCGCGGGTGGTGGTCTGGATGTGGATGGAGGCCACGTCCTCGGCCACGATCCCCTCGTCCTTCATGATCCCCTGCACCGCGGACATGGGCTGGTGGGTCAGGGCCTCGGTGGGGTAGGCCTTGTAGCCGCACCGGGTGATCAGCCACTGCTCGCCCAGCCCGTCCAGGAGGATCTCAGGCCTCAGCTCCACGTTGTGCAGCACGTGCTGGAAGCCCTCCTTGCCCTCGATCACCTCGACCGGGCCGCTGTACCCTTCCATCGCCATCTGCGCCGCCAGCACACCCGCCTGGGTGGCCAACGGGTCGGCGGTGTTCTTCATGTTGGTCAGGTGGCCGGCGACCACCCCGCCCAGGGTGTAGTGGCTGCTGCCGGCGATGCCCGCGGCGGCGACCAGCTGGTCCCGGTCCAGGCCGTAGACCTTGCCGGCGACGAAGGGGCTCACGAGCTGGGTCAGGGTCGCGTGGTGCCAGCCCACCTCGCGCACGCCCGGGAAGCAGGCCAGGCACCAGCGCAGCTCCAACTCGTAAGCCACGAGGATGGCGACGAGGGCCGCGCGGCCGTCCCGGCCGGCGGCCTCGGCGGGCGAGACGGCGCCGAAGATGATGTCCGACGGGTGGCTGGGATCCTGCTCCCAGAAGATGTCGTTGTAGTCCAGGGCCCTGACCAGCAGGCTGTTCATCAGCGCGGCGTTCGCGGCGTTGGTGCGCAGGCCGGAGCCGATCACCGTGGCCTCGGGGGTGCCCCCCTGGCGCACGACGAAGCGGTGCATGGCGGCCATGTCCGCGTTGGGGACGGCGGCCAGGGCGCAGCCTACCGAGTCCAGCAGGAAGCGCTTGGCCTCCTTCAATTCGGCGGCGGGGATGTCCTCGAAGCGCAGGCCGAGGACGAAGTCGGCCATGCGGCCGGTGAGGCTCGAGTTGCCGGTGTTGCCCATCGGGGCCTCCTGGTCGGGGTCCGGGTGGCGAGGCGGGATCGCGGCAAATCTATGCTCCGGGCCGCGTGGCCACAACCCGGTGCACGGCGCTGAAGTCCCGGTCCCCCAGGCCCGCGTCCAGGGCGGCGGCGAACAGGGCGTCGGCCGCGGCGGCGGTGTCCAGGCGCTGCCCCAACTCCCGGCCCAGTTCCCGGGCCAGGCGCAGGTCCTTGCGGGCGTGCTTCAGGGGGAAGGCAGGCTCGTCCCGGCCCTGGACCATCAGGGGCCCCTTGGCCGCGAACATGGGGTTGGCCAGGGCGCCGGCGGCCAGCGCCGCCAGCAGGTCGTCGGGTTCGAGGCCCGCCCGCTGCGCCAGGGCCAGGCCCTCGCTGAAGGCGGTCATCATGCCCCCCATGACCATGTTCACCACCAGCTTCAGGCGGGCGCCCTGGCCGGTCTCGCCCAGGAACAGGCGGATGCGGCCCATGGCCTCCAGGGCCGGGCCCGCCTCCTCGTGGAGGGAACGGTCGCCGGCGGCCAGGATGACCAGGGTGCCCTGCTCGGCCGGGCCCTTCGAGCCCGAGACGGGGGCCTCCAGGAAGCGGCCCTGCGCCGCGGAGACCGCCGCGCCGATGGCCCGGCTGGTGGCCGCGTCCACCGTGGACATGTCCACGTAGCCCGCGCCCGCACCCAGGCCCGCCGCGGCGCCGTCCGGACCCAGGGCCACCGCGCGGGCGGCCTCCGGGTCGGCGACCATGGCGAAGGTGATGCCTGCGGCCGCGGCCGCCTCTCTGGGCGTGGCCGCCCGGCGGGCGCCCGCCGCCTCCAGGGGCGCGCAGCGGGCCGCGTCGCGGTTCCAGACCACCAGGTCGAAACCGGCCCGGCGCAGGTTCAGGGCCATGGGCGTGCCCATGATGCCCAGGCCAAGAAAGCCCAGGGTCGTCATCGTCGTGCTCCTTGCGCCAAGGGAAAAGCGACCGCTCCGGGCCATGGTGGCACCGGAGCGGCGCGGGGGCAACGACGGGATCGGCCTATGTTGAGCGGCCTAGCGCTCGAGCAGCCCGTTCAGGTCCCGCCGCGGGCGGTTCTTCCAGGCGCCCCGGTGCCAGGCGTCCGACAGCAGCAGCGGCAGCACGGTCGTGGCCTCGCCGAAGACCATCTGCTCGTACGTCGTGTCCACCTTGCCCCAGGAGCTGGCCTCCTTGAGGGTCGAGCCCGAGAGGGCGCCGTCGCGCTCGTCGGCCACGGTGATCTGCACGGCGTAGCGGTGCATGGGCCGGTCCTCGCCCAGGATCTCGGTGGCCACCACCACGTCCTGGGTGAAGTTCTTGGGCACGCCGCCGCCCAGCATCAGGATGCCGGTCTCGGCGTTCTCCAGCTTGATCCGCGTGAGCTCCCGGAAGTCCGCCACCGAGTCGATGGTCAGGTGCTTCTGGTTGTGCCACTGGTGGTGGACCAGGCCGAAGCCGGCGGAGCAGTCGCTGAACGCGGGGCAGAAGATGGGCACGCCGTTCTTCCAGGCCGCGTGCACGATGGAGCGGTCGGCCTTCAGGCCGTGCTCGTCCAGGTGGCGGCCCATGGCGTTGATGAACTCGCGGGAGCTGTAGGCCCGCGGCTCGAGGCGGCCGGCGATCTCGGCGATGGTCATGTCGCAGACGCGCAGCTCGTCCTCGTCGATGAAGGTGTCGTAGATGCGGTCGATGGCCAGCTCACGCAGCTGGTTGTCGTCCTGGTCGAGGCGGCCCTGCCAGTGGCGGAAACCCAGGCCCTCGAAGAAATCCTGGTCGACGATGTTCGCGCCGGTCGAGACCACGGCGTCGATCATGTTGTGCTCGATGGCCACGGCGAGGGCGTCCTTCAGGCCGGCGCTGACCAGCGACCCGGCCAGGGTCAGGATCACCGCGCAGTCCCGGTCCCGCAGCATCATGTCGTAGATCTCGGCGGCGCGGCCCAGGTTGCGCGCCTGGAAGGCCATGTCCGCGTAGGCGGCGACGATGGGCCGGGCGTCGAACGCGGTAATGTCCACGTGCCGCACCGGCTCCTTGAGCAGGTCTTTCTTCTGCATGGGAATCTCCCTTCCTCGGTCACCCGTCGGCGAACGCCGTCATGTAGGCCATGACCTGGTAGGCCAGGCGCGCGGCCAGGAAATCCGGGGCGCGGTCGTGCTCGACGGGCGCCAGTTCGACGACGTCGAAGCCGACCACCGTGCGCCAGCGGCAGACCTCGCGCAGCAGCTCCACGAGCTGGCGGTAGCGCAGGCCGCCCGGCTCGGGGGTGCCCGTCGAGGGCATCTCCGAGGGGTCCAGCACGTCCAGGTCGATGGTCACGTAGACGTGATCGCCCAGCCGCTCGAGCACCGCCTCGGCCAGCGCGGCGATGTCGCCGATCTCGTGGGCGTAATGGATCCGCGAGCGGCGGATCCCCGGCGCCTCGGCCGCGTCCATGCTGCGGATGCCCACCTGCACGATCCCGCACTGCTCGCGCACCCGCGCCATCACCGAGGCGTGGCTGTACGGCGTGCCGCCGTAGCTCTCGCGGGTGTCGGCGTGGGCGTCCAGCTGCAGCACCGTCAGCCCCGGGTGGGCGCGGCGGGCCGCCTCCACCAGGCCCGCGGTCACCGAGTGCTCGCCGCCCAGGCCGACCACGGCCTTGCCCATGGCGTACAGGGGCTCGGCCGCGGCGAGGATCTTCTCGTAGTTGGCCTCCGGCGTGGGCGCCGGCAGCACCGGCGCCATGGTCACGATACCGT
>JBHEPC010000180.1:0-17294 GCA_046260475.1 Candidatus Krumholzibacteriia bacterium
GGAGCCAAACCCCGTCCCCGCGGACGGGCGCTGCGGCGCCGTGGCCGCCCGCCGTCGCCAGCACCACCGCGGGTGCGCGCCAGCGTCCGGCCGCCGTCGGTGCAGGGTAACCGGTCAGGCGGACGGCCACCGCGCCGCGCCAGGAGCGGGGCTCGGCGGGTGCCAGGATGGCCGGTGCGTCGGCGGGGACGCGGGCGCGTCGCGCGGCCGCCTCGCCGTGGCCCCAGCAGCCGGCCGCGGCCACGGTCAGGCACCAGGTCACCACCCGCCACCGGGCCGACGGCAGCCGCAGCAGCAGCGGCAGCAGCGCCGCCAGCCGGCCCGCCGCCCCGTAGCCGGGGCAAGACGGGCCGGCCAGGGCGGCCCCGGCCGCGGCGCCGAGCAGGAACAGCGCCGCCCACACCGGTGGCCACCAGCGGGTCGCGGTCGGGAGGCTGGAGGTCAGGAGGAGGTGGAATCGTCCCGGGGCAGCATCTCGCCGTGCTCGCCGTCGCTGCTCCAGAAGTGGCATCGGTTGCGGCCCGTGTCCTTGGAGAGGTAGAGCATGGCGTCGGCCTTCCGGTACAGCTCGAAGGCGTCCGTGCCGGCGTCCGGAGAGGTGACCACGCCATAGGAGAAGGTCACCGGCACCCGGTGCGGCCGGCCGTCGACCAGGGTCTCGGCCGCGAACACCGCGTCGAGCAGGCGCCGCATCACGTCCCGCGCCGCGGCCGGCGAGGTGTCCGGCAGGATGAGCGCGAACTCCTCGCCGCCGATGCGGCAGACGTGATCGATGCGCCGCAGTTCCTCAAGCAGCCGCCGGGCCACCATCTTCAGGACCGTGTCGCCGGTGGCGTGGCCGAGGCTGTCGTTGATGGCCTTGAAACGGTCCAGATCGGCCAGGACCAGGGTCAAGGGCACGCCCGAACGGCGGGCGCGCTCCAGCTCGTGGGTGAACTGGTTGTCGAAGTAGCGGCGGTTGTAGACCCCCGTCAGCCCGTCGTTGTGGATCCGCCGGTTGACGTCACGCTGGCTGCGCCAACGGCGGGAGACGAAACCGGAGACGCGGCGGGCCAGGCGGATCGCGCCGTCCCGGGGCCATTCCTCGGCCAGCACCAGGTAGAGCAGGCCCACCTCGCGGCCCTCGGCCGTGGGGTCGTCGCCGCCGGCAGGCTCGTGCAGCGGGACCGCGGCGGCGGCGGCGAAGGGGAACGGGACCGCGGCCGCGTCGGCCTCGTCCCCGCCCGCGTCCCGGGCGCGGATCCTGGCCGGCAGCTCGGACGGGCTGCTGATCCAGGCCGCCCCGTTCGGTGGCCGGACCGCCTGCCAACCGGCGGCTGTCTCGCGTGGGTCGGCGGCGAACACGAAGCGGGCGTGCTCAGGAATCGCGGCCGCTTCGTGGAGCACGGCGAACAGGCGCACCTGGGGCATGTAGCGGGACATCAGGGCGAGGATCCCGTCGATCACGGCCCCCAGCTCCCCGGCCTGCGCCTCCTGCAGGTCCAGGCGGCCGGCGTCCTCGAGCACCTCCAGCAGGTCGGCAAGTTCCAGCCCCGGCGCTGGTGCCGCTCCCGGCCGCCCCGGCGGCGGCGGGGCGGGCGCCGCGGCGGGCACGCCCAGCGGCTCGCCGTCCAGCGCCGAGATGTCCACGAAGCGCCGGGCCCCCCGCAGCAGGCAGAAGCTGCCCGCGAGGTCGGCACCCCCTTCGGCCGCCACCCGCACCAGGTCCCCACGCCGCAGCAGCTCGGTGACGATGACGCGGGCGACCAGCCCCATGCGGGCCACGTCCCCCGAAAGCACGGCCCGGCGCGCCGCCCGGCGCAGGTGGGGACCCACCTGCGCCAGGGGCAGCTCGACGGACAGGAGCTGTTTGAGTGCGGTTTCCCGTGGTGTCATTCCTATCCCCGTGTCGGGGTGCTCCCGTCGATACATCAATTATTATGACCGATTGCAAGCCAATGATCAAGGGTTCCGTCGTGGCAGGAAGGCATATTTTCTGCTAACGTTCCCGGCCGATCCACGGAACGGCCGCCCCGCGCGCGCCCACGCCCCCGGCACCAAGGACGGTTGCCCCGATGCTCCAGCCTTCACCTGCTTTCTCACGCCAGAAATCCAAGCGGCTTTGGTTGCTTGTTTTGACGACCTTCGCGATCAGCCTGGCAGGCTGCGCGTCCACGCCCCGGACGGCCGGGGGCCTGGCTGCCAGCGATCTTGACCCGCTGGCGGACGGCCCGACGAGCCCGGTCCAGGACCTGCCGGACCCGTCCGTCCTTGCCCAGCTCCCCACCCCGGCACCGGGGCCGGCACTGGCCCTGGACGCAGCCGGCCGCGCCGCCCTGGCCGACCTGGAAGGCCTCCTGGCGGACGCCCTGGTGCTGGTGGCCGATGGCCGCCTGGACCTGGCCGAGGACCACCTGTTCCTGCTGCAGGAGCATGCGGAAGACCCCGCGGGGGCCGAGGCTGACTCCCCGGCCGCTGCCCGGCGCCAGAGCCTGGCCCGGCAAACCGCCCTGCTGGCGGGGATCCTGGCCGAGCAGGCGGCTCACGCCGGCGACCCGGCTCAGGCCGACAGCCTGCTGGCGGCGGGTTATGGCCGGCTCGAGCGCTTCGCCTTCCCTGATTCCCTGGTGCCGGCCGCGGGCACGGACCTGCCCGCCATCGTGGCGGACCTGCTGAAGGTGGACAACCAGGCGGTGCGGCGTTGGGAGGATTACTTCACCGGCCGGGGCCGCAAGCATTTTACGGTCTGGCTGGAGCGCAAAGCCGCCGTCGATTCCCTGGTCACGGCCGTGCTCACTGCCGAGGGACTGCCCGCGGAGCTGGCCTACCTGGGGCTGATCGAGAGCGGCTTCAGCTCCCGCGCCGTCTCCTCGGCCGGGGCCGTGGGCCCCTGGCAGTTCATGCCGGGCACCGCCCGGGCCTACGGCCTGACCGCCGACTGGTGGGTCGACGAACGGCGGGACGTCGAGCTGGCCACCCGCGCGGCGGCCGCCTACCTGCGGGATCTGCACGACCAGTTCGGCGACTGGGCCCTGGTGCTGGCCGCCTACAACACGGGCGAGGGGCGCATTGCCCGCAAGATCCGCCAGCACGGCCACGACAATTTCTGGGACCTGCGCCTGCCGGAGCAGACCACCGCCCACATCCCCAAGTACATCGCCGCCGCACGCATCGGCGAGGATCCCGAGGCCTACGGCTTCCCGCGTCCCGAGGCCCGGCCCCTGGCCTACGACGTGGTGCCCGTCGACGACGCCACCGACCTGGAGCTGATCGCCCGCTGCGCCGGGGTGCCGGCCGCCGACGTGCGCACCCTGAACCCGGCGCTGCTGCGAGGCGCCTCGCCCCCGGATGTGAAGGGCTACCCGGTGCGGGTGCCCCGGGGCACCGGCGAACGCGCCCGCCGCGAATTGGCGCGCGTGCCCGTGGACAAGCGCCTGACCTGGCGCAGCCACCGGGTGGCGCGGGGCGAGACCCTCAGCGGGATCGCCCGCCGCTACGGCATCACCGTCGGGGACGTCGCCAAACTGAACCGCCTGGGCAACGTGCACACCATCCACCCGGGAGACCAGTTGCTGATCCCCATGCCCGCGGAGTTGGCCCGCAAGGCGGAGCGGCGCGCGGACGAGAAGGGCCACTACGTGCCCCCCACCGGCTGGCGGCGCGTGGCCTACGAGGTGAAGAAGGGCGACACCCTGGGGGGCATCGCCCGGAAGCTGGGGGTTTCGGTGCCCCACCTGCGCAAGGTGAACAACATCCACCGCACGAGCCTGATCTTCCCGGGCCAGCGCCTGTTCGCCTACCGGCCCGGGCAGTGACCCGTCAGAAGCGCACGGACAGGCTGATGCGGTGGGTGACGTCGTCCGTCTCCAGGACGTCGCCCGCGTACGCGTAGTCCACCGTCAACGGGTCGATGCGGAAACCGGCCCCCGCGGTCAGGTTGCGGGCGTCCCAGCCGCTGTTGGCGCCGCCCCGCAGGAAGACCTTCTCGCTGAAGGCGACCTCCAGCCCCAGGTGGGTGTTGAAGGAGAAGTCCCCCGCGTCGTACTGGTCCGCGTCGCCGCGGTCGTCCACCCGCGATTCCACCGAGCCGGCCAGCGAGACGCGCATGTCCCAGTTGGGCAGCGGCTGGTGCCAGGCCAGGCCGGGCACGAGGGCCGGCGTGATCAGTTCGTTGCGGCCGGTGCTCCAGGACAGGTAGGTGGTGGTGACGTCCTGGAACTTCATGCCGAAGTCCAGGCGCCGCCAAATCGCCGGGCGCAGGACCGCCAGGTCCGCGCCCAGGCCGAAGCTCGAGTACGGGCCGACGCTCTGGCGGATGAACTTCAGGGTGCCGCCCACCCGCCAGTCCCCCAGCCGTTCGCCGTAGGAGAACATGAGGGCGAACTCCTGGTTGCTCTTGTAGCGGATCTCGTCCTGCAGGTCCAGCAGCCCCCGCAGCTCGGTGTCGTCGACCTCGCCGTCGCCGTTGAGATCCAGCTCGTCCAGCAGGTGGTCGGTGAAGGGGATGTCGTCGATGCCCAGCCGGATCACCGTGACGCCGAAGCCCGCCTGGTCACCGCCCAGCAGGTTCCAGCCCACGGGCTGGGCGTAGGCCGCGAAGTCGCGGTCGATCAGGTCGCCGAAGCGCTCGGCGTGCATCAGCAGCAGCTCGCGGTCGGTGGCCAGGGCCAGCCCCGCGGGGTTCCAGAAGGTGGCCGAGGGATCGTCGGCCACGGCGGTGAAGGCGCCCCCCATGCCGAGGGCGCGGGCGCCGCCGCCGTCCTCCATGAACGCGCCGGCGAACTTGGTGGCCGCGGCCGGGCCGGCCCCCAAAAGGACGGCGCACAGGACGACGGCGCGGACGACGCGGCCCCGGGCGGGGCTGAGCCGGATCTGGAGCATGGGAATCCTCGCTGACCAGGGGTGGGTTGGCGACGTGCCGATTCCGGGCTGAGGGTCATTATAGGACATTTGCCGGCTCCTGCAAAGGGTAGGCCGCCTACCGGTCAGGACAGGCCGTAGAGCTTGAGCTTCCGGTAGAGGGTGCGCTCGCTGATCCCGAGGCGCTCGGCCGCCTTGCGCCGGTTGCCCCCGGTGCCCCGCAGCGCGGTCTCGATCAGGGAGCGTTCGGCGGCCTGCAGGTCCCCCTGCTCGGGCTCGTTCAGGGGGCTGTAGCCGGCCTCGGCGGCGAAGGTGTCCACCACCGGCCCGGCCGGGCGCAGGCGGCCGTCCGCCCCGACGGTCCAGCCGCCGCCGGCCTGGCCGCGGCCGCCGGCCGCCAGCATGGCCTTGATCTCCCGCAACTCCTGCCGGATCTCCAGCAGGCTGGTCGCCACCAGCCCCAGGTCCAGGTCGCCCCGCTCGAGCCCGTCCAGGGGCATGGGCAGGTAGGGCGAGGGCACCGGCCCGCTCCGCCGCAGTTCGGCCGGCAGGTCGTCCGCGTCGATCATGCCCCGCTGCTTGAGCACCACCAGCGAGCTGAGCACGTTGCGCAGCTCACGCACGTTGCCGGGCCAGTCGTGGCCCAGCAGGGCCTGCTCCGCCGCCCGGGTCATGCCGCGCACATGCATGCCGTGGCGGGTGTTCTCGTCGGCCAGGAAGGCCTCCGCCAGCACGGGGATATCCTCCCGGCGCTCGCGCAGGGGCGGGGTCGTGATCACGACGACCCGCAGGCGGTAGTAGAGGTCCTGCCGGAACCGCCCCCGGGCCACGTCGTCGGCCAGGTCCCGGTGGGTGGCGGCCACCAGGCGGATGTCGCTGTGCAGGACGCTGCGGCCGCCCACGGGGGTGAACTCCCCCGTCTCCAGGGCCCGCAGGAAGCGGGTCTGCATGCCCAGGGGCATCTCCGCCACTTCGTCCAGGAAGAGGGTGCCCCCGTCGGCCCGCTTGAACACGCCGTCGTGCTCGGCCACCGCGCCGGTGAAGGCGCCGCGGGCGTGGCCGAAGAGTTCGCTCTCCAGGACGCCCTCGCTCATGGCCCCGCAGTTGAGGGAGATGAAGGGCCCCTGCGCCCGCGGGGAGTTGTCGTGGATCGCCCGGGCCACCAGTTCCTTGCCCGTGCCGCTCTCCCCCAGGATCAGCACGTTCACGTCCAGGGGCGCGGCGTGGGCGACCAGGGACAGGACCTCGGCGATGGCGCGGCTGCGGCCGACGATGCCGCTGCGCTCGCGCACCCGGCGCAGCTGCAGCAGCCGCTGCACCACCTGGTGGATCTCGTCGGGGTCGGCGTCCCCGGGCAGGTCGCGCACCGCCACCTCCGGCGGGGCGGCCACCAGATCGTCGGCGTCCTCTTCGGCGCCGATGAGCACCAGATCCGCGTCGGTCTTCATGGAGAAGAACTTGCGGGTCACGTGGCGCCAGCGGGGGTAGTCCCGGGTGTCGAAAACGAAGACCGAGGTGCGGCCCACCGCCACCTTGGCCAACGCCTCGCTGGGCGAGTCGAAAAGGAAGAGCTCCACCTCGGGGAGCTCCCAGCGGGCCGCCGCCCCATACAGGCGGTGGCGGCGGCTGAGCAGCACCACGGACCGCACGGTCACCTCCCGGCTGCCGGATCGCCTACCTGCCAAAGTGGCATCATAGCGCGGCTGGGCGTTAGCGCCAAAGGAAAAAGCGGCGGCAGACCCGTGTCAGGTCCGCCGCCGCTACCGGCGCGTCCGCCGCTCAGACGTCGGTGAGGCTGCCGAAGACCGCAGCCAGGCGCACCTCCTCCCGCAGGGCCGGCAATTCGGCCTCGACCCGGTCCACCGACAGGCCCGCAGCCTCGTGCAGGGCCTGCACGTCGCACAGGGCCGCGTCGAACCCCAGGTCGCTGCGCGGAGGTTCCATGGTGTTGGCCAGGTAGTCGGCCAGGGCCACCAGGGCCACCGTCCGGTCCAGGCGCGTGGCCGCCCCGCCGGCCGGCGCGGCCGCCCGGTGGTGGCGGCCCAGGCAATCGGCCAGGTACTCGGGGAAGCGCCAGGCCCGCGCAAAGGCCTCGCCCGCCTGGGCATGGTCGAATCCGAAGGCCTCGCGCTCGGCCTCGACCAGGGGCGCGCCGCTGCGGGCGCGGGCGTAGACCACCCGGTCGTAGGTCTCGGGGGCGTGCAGCTCGAGCACGTATTTGCCCAGGTCGTGCAGCAGGCCGGCGCTGAACAGCTCCTCCGGATCCTCCTCGCCCGCGAGCGCGGCCAGGTGCTTGGTCATTGCCCCGACGGCCACCGAGTGGCGCCACAGGGCGCGGTAGTCCAGGCGGCCCCCGCCGTTGGCGACGGAGGTCATCAGGTTCGTGGCCACGCTCAGGCAGATCGCCACGCTGCGCATGGTGCGGTAGCCGATGACGGCGATGCAGCGGGAGATCTCGCCGATCCGCTCGCGGCCGCCGTAGTAGGGCGAGTTGGCCAGGCGGATGATCTTCGCGGCCAGGGGCGCGTCCACGCGCACCACCCGGGCCAGGTCGGCGGCGCCGCTGTCCGGGTCGTCGATCAGGCGCAGGATCTCGATGAGCGTCTCGGGGATCGACGGCAGCTCGTCGATGGCGGCGGTCATCGCCGCCAGCTCGAACTCCGCGGTCTTCTGGGACAGGGCCGACATGCGGGCTCCTTCAGATGAAGATTTCCATCTCGTCCGCGAGGGTCTCCTGCAGGCGCCGGGCCGCCTCTGCGAAGGCCGACGGGGGCAGGGCGAGGATGCGGTTGGCGGCGCACTCCTCCAGGTCCTGGCCCGGGTCGTCGATGAAGCCGATGCCCAGCCTGTGACAAAGACGGTTGCCCAGATCCAGGTACAGCAGCAGGGGGTCCTGGGCGCACAGCGCCTCGGGATTGTGGTGGTTGCGGATCACGTGTTCGAGCGCCGGCGAGAATTTCCACTTGTTGACCAGCATGGCCCCCACATGGGCGTGGTCGAAGCCCAGGATCTCGCGCTCGGTGGAGCTGAACTCGCGGTTCTCGTTGTAGACCACCTGCACGATCTGGTCGAACTCCAGGGGCACCCGCTGGTTCAGCACCAGCTTGCCGATGTCGTGGAGCAGTCCGGCCAGGAAGGCCTCCTCGGTCAGCCCCGGCAGGCGCGGCTCCACCAGCAGGCGGCAGGCGAAGGCGGCGCCGATGCTGTGCTCCCACAGCAGCCGTTCCTTCAGCCCCGTCTGGGAGGATTTGGTGTTGTACAGGTTGCGGGCGGCGCTGGTGACCACGAGGCTGCGGATCGAGTTGAACCCCAGCATGACGATCGCCTCGGTCAGCGTCTTGACCTTGCGGCTGCAGGAGTACATGGCGCTGTTGGCGATCTTGAGGATGCGGGCGGTCATGGCCTGGTCGTCGGCGATCACCTGCTGGAGCTGGCGCGCGCTGGTGTTGGGATCAGCCGACAGTTCCAGGACCTTGGCGGCGACCTGGGGCATCGCCGGGAGGTCCCGGGTCGTCATGATGATCCGCTGCAGTTGCTCGGTGCTGGCGTCGGCGGCCGTGGGGGCCGGGGCGACGGCAGCCTCCAGCGTCGTGGTCATGGGGACTCCTGGTCCGGCGGCACGGCCCGGCCGGGCCGGGCGGCGCCCACGTCAATCGGCGGGCAGGTCAGGCCCGCGCGCTCCTGTGGACATATTCGACCGGGTCAGGGGGTGTCTTGAGGGCAGAGGTGCCGGCCGCCACGCGCCGGGCCTGCAGTTCCTCCAACCGGATCGCCGCGGCGGCGAGGCGGCTGCCCAGCTCAGCCAGCCGCGGGTCTTCCGCAGGGACCGCCACCAGCGGCGGCACCGCCGCGACAGCCGGCACCGGCGGCTGGGCGGTGTAGCCGTCGGCGGTCGCCTGGACCCGGGGCGACGGGCCCGGGCGGCGGGCCCGGGTGCGCCGCCACTGCAGCACCCCGGCCCCGGCCAGCAGGGCGGCGCCCGCGGCCGCGGCCGCGGCGGCAGCCCAGAAGACCGGGCCTTGGCCCTGCAGGTGCGGGAGGATCTGGCTCCAATCCACGCTCGTGCTCCCTCGGTGTTCAGGCCCGCAGGTCGATCAGCCCGCCCACGGTCTCCTGGTCCTCGGCCGCGGCGTCCCCGCCGGCCTCGTCGTCCTCGTCGCCGCGGCCCTGGGCCAGCAGCTTGCGTTCGCGGCGCTGGCGACGGCGCTTGCGCTTGTCCGGGGTCTCCTCGTCGGCCTCGATGCGGCGATGGTCGGCGGCCTCGGCCTGCTTGACCCGCTGCACCTTCAGGTCCTCCTGCCGGTCCAGCTGCTCCTTGAAGGGCGCCGCCGGCTGGGCTTGCTGCTGCGCGCGGGACTGGGTCTTGGCGACGCTGCCCAACTGGGCGATGGTCGTCGGCAGGGAGACACCGTCACTGTTCATCCCGTCTCGCTTTCCGCGCCCACCGGTCCTAGACCGTCAGCGCCGGCCAGACCGCGCCGTCCCGGGCCAGCCAGGCCAGGACGGAGCAGAGCTGGCACAGGGACAGGCAGGCCATGACGTTCACCGGTTCGAGCTCCCGCACCCGCGTGGCCAGGGGCACCGGTTCCGGCTGCGGCTCCTCGGCCTGGCGCCGCCGGATCTCCCGGGTGATCTGGCCGATGGACTGCTTGCCCTCGTGGCGCTGGATCTTGCTCTTGAGGCGGAGGATGGCCTTGGTGTGGACCTGGCAGACCCGGCTCTCGGTCACGTCGAGGATCTCGCCGATCTCCTTGAGCGTCAGCTCCTCGTAGTAGTAGAGCACCAGCACCAGCTGCTCCTTCTCCGGCAGCTCGGCCATGCGGGCGCCGATCAGTTCCTTCATCTCCTGGCGCGCCAGCACCGCCTCCACGTCCTCGGTGGCGGGGTCGGCCAGGTAGTCGCCCAGGCTGGTGCTGTTGTCGCCGTCCTCGCCGCCGGTGTCCGCGTCCAGGGACATGATGGTGGCGATGGAGACCTCGCCGATCATCCCGTCGAACTCGTCGATGGGGATGTCCAGCGCGCGGGCCACCTCGGCGTCGGTCGCGGGCCGGCCCAGGCGCGCCTCCAGCTGGGAGTAGGCCTCCTCCAGCTGCTTGGCCTTGCGGCGCAGGGAGCGGGGGAACCAGTCCTGGCTGCGCAGCTCGTCGAGGATCGAGCCGCGGATGCGCGGGATGGCGAAGGTCTCGAACTTGATGCCCCGCCGGTGGTCGAACTTGTCGATGGCCTGGATCAGGCCCAGCAGCCCGGCGGAGATCAGGTCGTTGAACTCCACGTAGTGGGGCAGACCGATGGCCATGCGACCGGCCACGTACTTGACGATGCGCGCATAGATGTCGACCAGCTCGCGGCGGGCCTCTTCGGTATCGCGTCCGCGGCAGCGTTCCCAGATGTCGTGGTGGGCGATCTGGACGATTTCGGTCATGGTCTAGCCTTTCTGCGGGTCAGTGGCGTCACCGGTGCCGGCGGTTTGCAGGTTCCATGCCATGGTTCTAGGCCTCGGTCGCGGGCGGCTCGGCCTTGCGGCCGCGGCGGCGCCGGCCCTTCTCCTCGGGGACCGGTGCCGGCTTCTCCAGCAGCGGCACCAACCGCACGGCCAGCGCCAGCAGGGCGCTCAGGAAGAAGAAGCCGAGGTAGGCCAAAAGCAGGCGCCGGCTGGTGGCCCACAGGCCCCAGCCCTGCCACAGGCCCGTGGCCAGGACCACGGCGGCGGCCGCCAGGGCGATGGTGTGGATCAGGCGGGTCATAACTCGGTCTCCCTTCCCCTCAAGCCTGGCCGCGGACCGGCAGGTCCGGCACGAAACCGGCCGGTCCCGCGCCCAGCACCCGATCCAGCAGGCGGCCGGAGGCCGCGATCTCCACCTCGCCCCCGCCCCTGGGGTCGGCCGCCAGCAGCGAGAAGGGCAGGCCCAACGCGACCGTCAGGTCCAGCAGCTTGGCCCAGCGGCGCGAGCGGTCGGTGCGGGCGACGGCCAGCCAGTCGCAGCTCCAGGTCCGCATCGCCGGGGCCAGGTCCGCGAGGTCGGCCATGTCACCGTCCAGGGGCAGCACCAGGTGGCGGTGGAAGCCCGGATTGGCCGCCAGCCAGCGGTGCAGGACGCCACCCTCGGCCATCTCCGGCCCCGCCAGCGGCGGCAGGTCCACCAGGACCACGTCGTAGCCGGCCAACTGGTCCGCGGCCTCCTCCAACTGCTCCGGGCGGCGCAGCAGGGCGGCGTCGTAGCCGCCGTCGCCGGCCGCCCCCTGCAGGCGGCGGATCAGCCCCTCGTCCGACGGGCACATGGCCAGCACCAGGGTGCGCCGCCCCAGGGTCTGCAGGCGGGCCGCGGCGGCCAGCACCAGTTCCGTGCGGCCGCAGCCCGGGGTGCCCAGGAAGGCGTGGCAGCCATAGAAGCCGTCCCAGCCGCAGTTGCTGGCCGGCAGGTTGTCTTCCAGCCAGGTCAGGAATGCCGGGCGGTCGGCCGGTCCACGGCCGGTCTCGGCGGCGAAGCGGGCCATCAGGTGGGCCACGGTGCAGGGGCGGGCGCCGCCGTCCACGAGCAGGTCCGCCAGCGGCGACGCCGCCGGCGCCGCGGCCGCGGCCGGCGGGGCGTCGGCCAGGTCGGCCACCAGGGCCTCGATGCGGGCGATCTCCCGCTCCAGCTCCGCCACGGCGCCCGCGCCCGGCACCACGGCGGCGGGGCGGGTGCCGTCGGTGGGCCCGCGGCGGGCCCCGGGCAGGCGGATCGTCACCTCCACCAGGCGCTCGCGGCCCAGGCCGCGGGCCTCGCGGCGGGAGACCGTGCGGGAGTCCACGATCTCGGCCTGGTCCCCGTAATCCCGGCGGATGCGCCGGTAGGCGTCCTGGAGGCTGGGCGCCGCCACCACCACGACGCCGTCAGACGGCTGCCTGCTCGGCGAACTGCTTGCCATGGGTCACCACCGTTCCTGCCGCGTGGACCTGGGCCGAGGCGGCGACCTCGGTGTAGCCCATCACGGCCAAATTGGGATAGGTCGGCTCCACGAGCCGCTTGACGAAGATCCGGAGGGGGGTCGGCACCAGCAGCACCGGCGGCGGCCCCGCGTTGTAGGCGGCCCGCAGGACCGCCTCCAGGCGTTGCAGCAACTCCTGGGTGAAGGCCGGGTCCAGCGCCACGCCGCCCTGCTGGTCGGACTCGCGGCTCGCCTGCATCAGCCGGTGCTCGGTCTGCGGGTGCAGGGAGATCACGTGCAACCGGCCGTCCACGGCGCTGTAGAGGGCGGTGATCGAGCGGCCCAGGGCCTCGCGCACCTTGCCCACCAGGAAGTCGGGAGCCATGCCGGTGCCGCCGTAGTTGGCCAGGGTCTCCAGGATGGTGACGATGTCCCGCACCGGGATGCGCTCGTGCAGCAGGGCCCGCAGGACGTTGTGCAGGGTGTTGACCGGGATCTTGTCCGGGATCAGGTCCTCCACCAGCGACGGTGCGAACTCCCGCACCGACTCGCACATGTCCTTGACGTCCTGGCGGCTGACCAGCTCGTCGGCGTGGGCGCGGATGATCTCCGAGAGGTGGGTCGCCAGCACGGCGGCGCTCTCGACCACCGTATAGCCCTCGCGCTCGGCGGCGGACTTGCGGTCCTTGCCGATCCACACCGCCGGCAGGTTGAAAGCCGGCTCGACGGTGGGCGAACCCTCGAGTTCACCGGCGTCGGGTCGGGTGCTCATCGCCAGCAGCAGGTCCGGCTGCAGCTCGGCCCGGGCGATCTCCACGCCCTTCAGGCGCACCAGATAGCGGTTGGGCGGCAGCTGCAGGTTGTCGCGCACACGGATCGGGTGGATGAAGATGCCCAGCTCCGAGCCCACCTGGCGCCGGATGTTGCCGATGCGGTGCAGCAGGTCCCCGCCCCGCTTCTCGTCCACCAGGGGGATCAGGCCGTAGCCGATCTCCAACTCCAGCTTGTCCAGGACGAAGAGGTCCTCGCCCCGCGGGCCCTCGGGCTCGTCGGCGGCCTGGGCCTGGTGCTGCCGGGCGGCATCCTCGTCGGCGCGGGCCTGGTCGTCGTCGTAGCGCTCCACGCGCCGGCCCATGAAAAAGCCCGCAAAGGCGGTGCCCACGGCGAACAGGAAGAACGGCCCGGTCGGCAGGCCCGGGATCAGGCCCAGGACCGCCATGGCGGCCGCAGACAGGTACAGGGCCTTGCGCTGGCGGAAGATCTGCAGGGTGATGTTCTGGCCCAGGCTCAACGAGCCGCCGGTGCGGGTGACCACCAGGCCCGCGCTGGTCGAGACCAGCAGGGCCGGGATCTGGCTGACCAGACCGTCGCCCACGGTCAGGATGGTGAAGCGCGCCAGCGCCTCGTTGGCGGACATGCCCATCTGCAGCATGCCGATGATGAAGCCGGCGGCGATGTTCACCAGGGTGATGATGATGCCGGCGATGGCGTCGCCCTTGACGAACTTGCTGGCGCCGTCCATGGCCCCGAAGAACTCGGCCTCGCGGGCGATGTCGTCGCGGCGCTTGCGCGCGGTGGCCTCGTTGATCATGCCGGCGTTGAGGTCGGCGTCGATGGCCATCTGCTTGCCGGGCATGGCGTCCAGGGTGAAGCGGGCCGCCACCTCGGCGATGCGCCCGGAGCCCTTGGTGATGACCATGAAGTTGATCACGACCAGGATGGTGAAGACGATGACGCCGATGACGTAGTTGCCGCCCACGACGAAGTCGCCGAAGCTCTCGATGACCTTGCCCGCGTCGCCCCGGCTGAGGATCAGGCGCGTCGACGCCACGTTCAGCGACAGGCGCAGCAAAGTCAGGATCAGCAACAGCGAGGGGAAGCTGTTGAACTGCAGCGGTTCCTTCAGGTACAGGGCGACCAGCAGGACGGTGACGCTGAAGGCGATGCTGAACGTCAGCATCAGGTCCAGCAGCACCGGCGGGATGGGCACGACCATCAGCCCCAGGATGAGCATGACCGCGGCCGCGCTCAGCACGTTGCTGTTGGCGAGGATGAGATCCCGGTCGATGACCTGTTCCTGCTGCACCGCGGCGGCTCCCTATCAGGCTTTCTTCAGCCGGTAGACGTAGGCCAGGACCTCGGCGACGGCCTGGAAGAGGCTCTCGGGGATCATCTTCCCCACCTCCACCTGCCGGTACAGGGCCCGGGCGACGGGTTTGTTCTCGATCACCGGCACGCGCGCCTTGCGGGCGATCTGCCGGATCACGGCGGCCACGTGGTCCTGGCCCTTGGCCACCACGACCGGGGCCGCGCTGCCGGGCAGGTAGCGCAGGGCGACGGCGTAGTGGGTCGGGTTGGTGATCACGACGTCGGCCTTGGGCACGTCCGCGAGCATGCGCTTGCGGGCCATCTCGAACTGGAGGCCGCGGATCCTGGCCTTGATCTGCGGGTCACCTTCCAGCTCCTTGTTCTCCTGCTTGATCTCGTGCTTGCTCATCCTGAGGTTCTCTTCGTGCTGGTACTTCTGCCAGGCCCAGTCGATCACCGCCAGCAGGAGCACGAA
Source organism: Candidatus Krumholzibacteriia bacterium (assembly GCA_046260475.1). Taxonomy (GTDB): domain Bacteria; phylum Krumholzibacteriota; class Krumholzibacteriia; order LZORAL124-64-63; family LZORAL124-64-63; genus JACZKN01. The sequence goes on from JBHEPC010000180.1 coordinate 14,312, forward strand.
GGCCAACAGCCTGGCCATCAGGGTCATGAAGCCGGCGCGCCCGATGGCGACCACTTCCGGCAGGGGCAGGATCGCCATTCCGGCGAACTTGCCCATCAGGCCGCTGATGGTCCACCAGGCCAGCAGCCCGATCAGCGCGATTTTCACCACGTTCTTCGCGATCTCGAAGAGCATGGTCTTGCGGAAGAACTTCTTCATTCCCGTGATCGGGTTCAGCTTCTCGGTCTTGAAGGCCAGCGACTCGGCGCTGGCGTGCAGGCCCACCTGGATCACGTTGCCGCCGAAGGCCGCCACCAGCAGGGCGCCCAGCAGGGGCGCCAGGGCGGCCAGGAGCACTTCCAGGTTGGCCTCAAGCAAGTCCCGGACCCCCCAGCGGTTGGCCGGGCCCAGGACGTGGGCCTGGGACAGCAGGAAGGCCGTGTTGCGGCCCAGGACCTCGGCGAACCGGCCGCCCGTCAACAGCAGCACCAGCACCCCCGTCACCAGGAGGAACGCGCCGCTGACCTCCTGGCTCTTGGCGACCTGGCCCTTGTTGCGGGCCTGTTCCCGGCGTCTGCCTGTCGCCTTTTCTGTCTTTTCGCCCCCAACGTCCTCGGCCACGGCTCACCTCCTGCGCGGGACACCCGGCACGGCCGGGGTGGTCGGTTTCCGGTCAGCGGGTGGCGTCCAGCACCCGCGAGAGCTGCTCGTCCAGGCCGCCGAACAGGCCCAGGGTGGCGTCGCGGAAGAACACCAGCGACAGGCCCAGGGTCACCAGGCCCACGGCGATCTTGATGGGGAAGCCCACCACCAGCACGTTGATCTGGGGGGCCGTCTTGACGATCACGCCCATGGCCGAGCTGACCAGCAGCAGCACCACCGCGACCGGCGCGGCGATGCGCAGGCCGGCGGTGAAGACCCCCGAGAACTCCCGCAGCAGCTGCCAGCCGCCGCCGGCCCCGTTCACCGGCGAGAACGGCGGCACCACCAGGCAGGAGTGGTACATCGCCGCCACCAGCACGTGGTGGGTGCCGGTGGCGAAGAACAGCAGCACCGCCAGCAGGTAGTAGAACTGGCTGACGATGGAGATCTGGGAGTTGCTCATGGGGTCGAAGGCGTTGACGATGGCGAAGCCGATCTGCATGCCGGCCACCTCGCCCGCGAAGCGCACGGCCACGAAAACCAGGTTCAGGGTCAGGCCGATCAGCGCCCCCACGACCAGCGACCGCGCCGCCTCGACCACCAGCCCGGGCCAGGCGAGGTCCACCGCGCCCGGGCCCAGGGTGCGGGCCACCGCCGGCGCCAGGGCGGCGGCCAGGCAGCCGGCCAGGCCGAAGCGCCACAGGGCCGGGACCGAGCGCAGTTCCAGCAGCGGCAGCGTGGCCGCGAGCACGGCGAAGCGCACCGCCAGGGCGGCGGTGACGGCCAGCAGGGTCACGTCCAGCTCGAAGACCACGCCGCGCCCCCCTACATGCCCGCGATGCGGCGGAACATGTCCTCGGTGAATCCGGTCAACAGGCCGATGGCCCAGGGCAGCGAGAGCACCAGCACCGCGAAGACCGTCAGGATCTTCGGCACGAAGGTCATGGTCATCTCGTTGATCTGGGTCGCGGCCTGGAAGATGGAGATCACCAGGCCCACCACCATGCCGGCCAGCAGCATGGGCCCCGCCACCAGCACCACCGTCCGCATGGCGTACTCGCCGATCTCGATGACCTGTTCGGGCGTCATGGGCTTCCTTTCACCCCGCTAGCGGAACGCCGCGACCAGGGACTGGACCACCAGGAACCAGCCGTCCACCAGCACGAAGAGCAGGATCTTGAAGGGCAGGCTGATGAGCACCGGCGGCAGCATCATCATGCCCATGGACATCAGCACCGAGGCCACGACCATGTCGATGATCAGGAACGGGATGAAGAGCACGAAGCCCATCTGGAAGGCGGTCTTCAGCTCCGAGATCACGAAGCTGGGGATCACCACCAGCATGGGCAGCTCCTCGGGCGTGGCCGGGGGCGCGGTCGCCGTCAGCTCCAGGAACAGGGCGATGTCCTTCTCCCGCACCTGGGCGAGCATGAAGGTCTTGAGCGGCGCCTGGACCCGGATGAACGCCTCGTCCTGGCCGATCTCCTCGGCCAAGAAGGGCTGCAGCGCCTCCTCGTTCATCACCCTCAGGGTCGGCGCCATCACGACCATGGTCAGGAACAGGGACAGGCCGATGATGATCTGGTTGCTGGGGGCCTGGTTGGCGCCGATCGCCTGGCGCAGGAAGCCCAGCACGATCACGATGCGGGTGAAGCTGGTGGTCAGCACCAAGATGCCCGGCGCCAGGGACAGCACCGTCATCAGCAGGACGATCTTCAGGGCCGAGTCCATGGAGCGCACGCCCTCGCTGCCCTCGAGCTTGAGGGTCAGCACGGGGCTGTCCGCGACCACCGGCTCGATGGGCGCCGCCGGAGCGGGATCCTGGGCCAGGACAGGGCCGGCCAAAAGGGCCAAAAGGGCCACCAGGACCAGCAGGGCCGGGACGAGGGCGGGGATGCGCAGGCGGGACGGCAAGTCGGTGCTCTCCGGGTTCGGGCTCGGGTCCGGGTGCGAAGAGGCAATGGGCGTGCCACGGGCGGGCGCCGGCGCAGACGGTGCCGGCGCGCAATACGGCGCGAATCCGGCGGTTGACGGCGGTTCCGGGCGGTGCGGGATCTGCGGGAGGGGGCCGGTTGCGGCCGGGCCGCGTCACCCTGGCCGGGAACCGGGCGGCCGGTGGTCAGGGGCGGATCAGCGGGGACCGGCGGGCAGGCCGGCCGTGCGCAGCAGGGCGCGCAGCCCCCGGGGAGCGTCCGGCCGCTGGCCGCCGCGGGCCTCGGCGGCCCGGCCGGCTTCCCAGGCGGCGAGGCTCTCCCGGCGCAGCAGCACCATGGCGCCGTCGTGGCGGTAGACGTAGTGGACCTCGTCGCCCAGGCGCAGGACCTGGACCTCGCGGCGGGGGCCCAGGGGCCAGACGGTCAGC
>JBHEPC010000197.1:0-4781 GCA_046260475.1 Candidatus Krumholzibacteriia bacterium
CCCCTCACCATCCGCGTCGATGACGACCGTCGTGTCCGGCCGCACCTCGCCCGCGAGGATCAGGTCGGCCGCCCGGTCCTGCACCTCGCGCTGGATGACGCGCTTGACCGGCCGCGCGCCGAAGGTCGGGTCGAACCCCCGCTCGGCCAGCAGCGCCACGGCGGCGTCCGTGACCTCCAGGCCGATCTCCTGCTCGGCCAGGCTGCGCGCCACCTTGGCCAGCTCCAGGCGCACGATGCCCGCGACCAGCTCCCGGCCCAGGGCGTTGAAGCGCACGATGCCGTCCAGCCGGTTCAGCAGCTCGGGCCGGAAGTGGCCCTGCAGGCCCTCCAGCAGGCGGGCCTCGGCGCGGTCGTCGCCGGGCCGGGCCTCGTACTCGGGGCCCTGGCACAGGTTGCTGGTCATGATCACCAGCGTGTTGCGGAAGTCCACGACGCGGCCCTTGCCGTCGGTCAGGCGGCCGTCGTCCAGCAGCTGCAGCAGCACGTTCATGACCTCGGGGTGGGCCTTCTCCACCTCGTCCAGCAGGATCACGCTGTAGGGGTGGCGGCGCACCGCCTCGGTCAGCTGGCCGCCCGACTCGTAGCCCACGTAGCCCGGAGGCGCGCCGATCATGCGCGCGACGGCGTGGCGTTCCATGTACTCGGACATGTCCAGGCGCACCATGTGGGTGTCGTCGCCGAACAGCTGCTCGGTCAGGGCCTTCGCGAGCTCGGTCTTGCCCACGCCGGTCGGGCCCAGGAACAGGAACGAGCCCAGCGGGCGGTTGCGGTCGGTAAGACCCGCCCGCGCGCGGCGGATGGTGCGGGCCACCTTGGCCACGGCCTCGTCCTGGCCCACCACGCGGCCGGCGATGCGGCTCTCGAGGTCGCGCAGCTTGGCCATCTCGTCCTCCACCAGGCGCTGCGCCGGGATGCCCGTCCACTTGGCCACCAGCTCGGCGATGTCGTCCTCCTCGACCTCCTCCTTCAGCAGCGGGCGCTCGCCCTGGACGGCCTTCAGCTCGTCGCGGGCGGCGATCAGGCGGCGATCCAGGTCCTTGCTGGCGCCGTACTTCAGCTCGCTGGCCTTGGCCAGGTCGCCGCGGCGCTCGGCCGCCTCCATCGCCAGCAGCAGGTCCTCCTGCTCCTTCTGCAGGGTACCGATGGCCTCGATGGCGGTCTTCTCCTGCTGCCAGCGGGCCTTGACCTCGTCCAATCCGTCGCGCAGCTCGGCCAGGTGCCGGTCGATGGTCTCGCGGCGGGCCACGGCCGAACGGTCGGTCTCCTTCTCCAGGGCCAGGCGCTCCATCTCCAGCTGGTTCAGCTGCCGCTGCAGGTCGTCCACCTCGGCCGGCACGCTGTCGATCTCCATGCGCAGGCGGCTGGCGGCCTCGTCCATCAGGTCGATGGCCTTGTCCGGCAGCATGCGGTCGGCGATGTAGCGCTGCGACAGCTTCACCGCCGCGACGATGGCGCCGTCGGTGATGCGGATGCCGTGGTGCACCTCGTAGCGCTCCTTCAGGCCGCGCAGGATGGCGACGGCCTGCTCCCAGGTGGGCTCCTCCACCAGCACCGGCTGGAAGCGGCGCTCCAGGGCGGGGTCCTTCTCGATGTGCTGCCGGTACTCGTCGATGGTGGTGGCGCCGATGCAGTGCAGCTCGCCCCGCGCCAGCGCCGGCTTGAGGATGTTGCTGGCGTCCATGGCGCCGCCGGTGGCGCCGGCGCCGACGAGGGTGTGCATCTCGTCGATGAACAGCAGCACCTCGCCCTCCTTCTCGGTCACCTCCTTGATGACCTTCTTGAGGCGATCCTCGAACTCGCCGCGGTACTTGGTGCCGGCAATCAGCGCACCCATGTCCAGCGCAAGCACCCGCTTGTCCTTCAGGCCCTCGGGCACGTCGCCCTCGACCAGGCGGCGCGCCAGACCCTCCACCACGGCGGTCTTGCCCACGCCCGGGGCGCCGATCAGCACCGGGTTGTTCTTGGTGCGGCGGCTGAGGATCTGGATGGTGCGCCGGATCTCCTCGTCGCGGCCGATGATGGGGTCGATCTTCCCGGCGCGCGCCAGGGCGCACAGGTCGCGGGCGTAGGTGTCCAGGGCCGACTGCTGGCCGTCCGCGGCGCCGGCCTCGTCGTCGCCCTGGTAGGGCTGGTCGGCGCCGGTCTGCTCCAGGGCACGGGCCAGCGCCTTGGCGCTGACGTCGAAGGTCTTCATGACGCTGCCGGCCCGGCCGGGATCGGCGGCCAACGCCAGCAACAGTTCCCGGGTGCCCACCATGCCGCCGGACGCCTTGGCCAGCTTCTCTGCCTCCAGCAGCAGCCGCTGCAGCTCGCGGCCGGCGTTCGGCACGTCCACGTGCTGGACCGTGGGCAGGGTGCGCAGCTCCTGCTCGGCGGTGCGGGCGATCAGCGCGGGGTCCAGCTCCAGGCCGCGCAGGACGTTGGTCGCCAGGCCGGTCTCCGCCAGCAGGGCCCACAGCAGGTGCAGGGGCTCCAGCTCGGCGTGCTTCAGTTCGTAGGCCTTGGACTGGGCCCGCTGCAGGGTGTCCATGGCGTTGACGGTCAGGTTCTTCACGGGGACCTCCCGGGTCGCGATCAGCCGCCCCCTTAGGGGCGAGGGACTTATGTTCAGGGAGGTGGTTGCATGGGTGGTGCCATGCAGCAGGAGACGGCAGATTATGGCCTAACTTGCTACACCACAACACACGGAACAACATCAAGGTCCGCTGCATACAGAATACGGCAGCCGCCCGGCCTGCCGTATTGGCAATATGTCATGTCATAGCGGCGGGGTGCTGACCCCGCCTCCAGGGTGGCCATGGTTCCAGAAAATCAAAAAAATCTCCCTATCCCTTGAAAACCGGCCCCTGGATCGGGTAGAATATGTTCTGTGAAATTACCGGCCATGCCGGCCAGTGATCGCAGCTTTCATCAACGGGGGACACGATGATCCGCTTCCGCGCAACCATGCTGGTCCTCGTCCTGGCCGCCGGCCTGGCGGCTGGCCAACCGGCCCAGGCCCTGGACGGCTGGAGCCACGCCTGCATCCTGACGGTCACCAACTCCGGCCCGGCACTGGCCGACTACCAGGTCAAGATCGTCCTGGACGACGCCAACTTCGACTTCGCCCAGGCGGCCCCCGACGGCGCGGACCTGCGCGTGACCGAACTGGACCTGCAGACGCTGCTGCCGTACTGGATCGAGACCTGGGATCCGGTCGCCGGCAACGCCGTGGTCTGGGTCCGCGTGGACGCCCTGCCCGCCGCCGGCACCCGCGAGCTCGTCCTGCACTGCGGCAACCCGACCGCCGCGGACGCCGGCGACGGCGCGGCCACCTTCCTGTTCTACAGCGGCTTCGAGGAGCTGGTGAACCTGACCACCATGAACGCGCCCGAGCCCCTGGTCACCCCCACCTACGACGGCTCGGGCCAGGTGGTGCACCCTGACGTCGTCCAGGTGCCCGGCGGCTGGAACGGCTACGAGTACTGGATGGCCATGACCCCGTACCCCAACAGCAACGACGACTACGAGAACCCGTCGGTGCTGGCCAGCCACGACAACCTGACCTGGGTCGTGCCGCCGGGGGTGACCAACCCCCTGGCCCCCGAACCGCCGGGCCACAACGACGACACGGACATGCTGCTGGTCGATGGCCAGATGATCATCTACTACAACGAGACCAACAGCGACGGGAACACCTACCTCAAGCGCCTGGCCTCGACCGACGGCGCCGCCTGGGGCACGGCGCAGACGGTCATCACCACGCCCAACTACATCATGTCGCCCACGGTGATCCACGACGGCACCCAGTACATCATGTGGTACGTGCACTCGCCCGGCGGCTGCACCTCCAGCTACCAGACCTTCTACCGGCGCACGTCGGCCGACGGCATCGCCTGGGGACCGGCCGAGCTGGTGACCATGGACCACCCCGGCCGCGTGCTCTGGCACCTGGACGTGCTGCTCAACGATGGTCTGTACTCGATGGTGTTCATCTCCTATCCCGAAGGAGCCACCTGCGGCAACACGCGCCTGCACTACGCCGAGAGCGCCGACGGCCTGAGCTGGACCGCCGAGCCGCTGCCGCTGCTGGAGCGCTCGGCCTCCGGCTGGGACAGCGCCAACATCTACCGGGCATCCTTCATCCAGGACGGCAGCTGGCTGCGCATCTGGTACTCGGCCCGCTCGACCGGCGGCCAATGGCGGGTGGGCTACACCGAAGGCGACCTGGAGGACTTCCTGGGCGAGCCGGGGACGTCGACCTGGAGCTCGCTCCACGGCAACGTCGCCGCCACCACCGAGCACCCCCGCACCGGCAGCCACGGCCTGCGCGAGATCGGCGGCTCGACCTATCCCCAGGTCTTCGGCGCGCTGGACGGCACCGGCGTCTGCGTCAACGTCTGGTATCACGAGGCCATGAGCACTGCCACCGACTTCATGGCCCTGCTGCGCCTGTGGGACACCGACACCTCCGTCTTCACCCACCACGCCGTCGGCGCCGGCGTCTGGACCGGCGCCTCCACCACCAACTACAGCCACCACACCGAGGGCTGGGTCTACACCCCCTCGGCCCTGCCCCGGGTCCCGGGCTGGCGGCACCTGTCCATCGCCATGGCCGACGCCACGGCCGAACTGCGGGTCGACGGCACGCCGCTCGCCACCCTGGACGTGCTGGACCCGGCGCTGATCGACCGCTTCTCGGTCGAGGGCTACCGCGGCGGCACCGGCTGGTTCGACGACGCCTACGTCCGGCGGTACACCGAGCCCGAGCCGACGGTAACCGTGGGCCCGGCCGCGGTG
>JBHEPC010000200.1:0-5088 GCA_046260475.1 Candidatus Krumholzibacteriia bacterium
CCCCCGCCGCAGGCTGGGCAGGGAGAGGCCGTCGATCTGCAGGATCAGCAGGCCGCGCAGGGGCTTGCGCCCCTGCCGCGGACCGTAGCGCTGCCCCAGCCGGTAGATGACCGACTGGAAGAAGGGGTAGGCCTCGTCCAGGCCCAGCCAGCCGGTGACGCCCGCCGAGACCACCGTCAGCACGAGGGTGCCCACGAAGGCCTCGCCGTAGTTGGAGATGGCGAGGGCCGGCTCGGCGACGGCCGCCAGCCAGAGGATCAGGCCGTTGAACAGCAGGGTGGGCAGGCCGAGGGTCAGGCTGTTCAGGGGCAGGGTCAGGAACAGCAGCACGGGCCGCAGCACGATCAACAGCAGGGCGAACACCACCGGCAGGCGCAGGACCGCCACCCACCAGCGCGGCACCGAGGTGTCGAGGGTGAAACCCGGCAGGACGCTCAGGGCCAGCAGCAGGGCCAGCACCGAGACCACCCAGACCAGCACGTAGCGGCCGAAGATGCCCAGCAGGGTTTTCGCGGCCTCTCCCCTCGCCGCCGGGCACGGTTCAGGCGCCCGCCGCCTTGCGCAGGCGCGCCACCACGCGCGGCGCGCCCACCGCCTCCATCACGTCGAACATGCCGGCGCTGCGGCCCTGTCCGGTCAGGGCCACCCGCGCCGGGTGGATCAGCTGCCCCGCGCCCACGCCCAGGCGCTCGGCCAACGCGCGCAGCACCGCCTCGAACTCGGCGGCGGTGCGGGGCGTGTCCGTGCCCAGCTCGGCCGCCACGGCGTCGGCCAGGGCCGCCAGCAGGCGGCGGGGCTCGGCGGCGGCCACGTGCTCGCGCCAGGCCACCTCGTCCACGAAGTGGTCCTCGGTGTAGAAGAAGCCGCACTGCTCCGGCAGCGTGACCAGGCTGTTGAAGCGGCCGCCCAGCACCGCCAGCACCCGGGCCAGGTAGGCGTTCGCATCGGCGGCGCCGGTGACGTTCCAGGCCGGGTCGAAGGACCAGCCCTGGGCGGCGACGACGCCCCGCGCCAGCTCCAGGCGCTCGGCCGCGGGCAGCCGCTTGATGTGCTCGCTGTTGACGTGGGCCAGCTTGTCGTAGTCGAAGGCGGCGGGGCTGCTGTTGAGCTTCTTGAGGCTGAACTTCGCCACCAGCGCGTCCGTGCGCATGACCTCGTCGGCGCTGCCGCCGGGGGACCAGCCCAGCAGGGCCAGGTAGTTGACCATGGCCTCGGGGATGATGCCCTGGCCCTGGAACTCCTCGACGCTGGTGGCGCCGTGGCGCTTGCTCAGGCGCTTGCGGTCCGGGCCCAGGATCATGGGCATGTGCCCGAACTTGGGCAGGTCCCAGCCCAGGGCCTGGTAGATGAGGATCTGGAACGGCGTGTTGCTGACGTGATCGTCGCCGCGCAGGACGTGGGTGATGCCCATCAGGTGATCGTCCACCACGCAGGCGAACTGGTAGGTGGGGAAGCCGTCGGCCTTGACGATCACCCGGTCCACCAGCACCTCGTTGCGGAACTCCAGCTTGCCCAGCACCAGGTCGTACCAGAAGGTGGTGCCGTCGACCGGCGTGTGCAGCCGCCAGGCGTGGGGGCGGCCTTCCGCTTCGTAGGCGGCGGTCCGGGCGGCGTCCAGGTGCCGGCAGTGGCCGTCGTAACCGTCCCAGGTGCCGCCGCCGGCCTTGGCGGCCAACTCCCGGGCCTCCAGGTCCTGGGGGCGGCAGAAGCAGCGGTAGGCCTTGCCCTCGGCCCCCAGCTTGATCAGGTGGGCGCGGTAGATGTCCAGGCGCTCGGACTGCAGGTAGGGGCCGCGGTCGCCCCCCTGGCGCGGGCCCTCGTCCCAGTCCAGGCCCAGCCAATCCAGGCCCCGCAGGATGGCGGCGTAGCTCGCCTCGGTGCTGCGCTCCTGGTCCGTGTCCTCGATGCGCAGCACGAAGGTGCCGCCCTGGCTGCGGGCGTAGAGCCAGTTGTAGAGGGCGGTGCGGGCGCCGCCGACGTGCAGGAAGCCGGTGGGGCTGGGCGCGAAGCGCACGCGCGGCGCGTTGGCGTTGCTCATGTCGTCGCGGGACCTCTCGCTGCGGGACGGCCGCGCGCGGCCGGTCCGGTCAGGGCGCCTCGTGGGGCCGGGTCGGCTCGAGCCGCAGCCCGGCGGGCTCACCAAGGTCGACCGGGTCGAGGCTGTGCGCAAGCCCGGTCAGGTCCTGACCGTACACGCGGCGGGAGGCTTCGTCCAGAGGCACGCCGTCCCGGACCAGGTGCAGGAAGGTGCGCAGGGCGTCCAGGCCGCCGCGGTTCTCCACCAGCTCCCAGGCCATGAGGAAGGCGCTGTAGCTGGCCTTGCGGTAGCGCTCGCGGTCCCGGGCGGGGTCGCGGTCCGGCTCGCCGCCCAGCACGGCGTCGACGATGGCCGGCCGGTAGAGGACCGGGCCGGCGGGCCGGAACTCGGCCATGTAGCTGATGAGGGTGGCGCCGTCCTCGGCCAGGTAGCCGGCCAGGCCGTGGTGCAGCCAGGGCGGCAGGTCCACCGGCAGGGCCGAGTCCAGGGTCCAGTCCGCCGCCAGCATGAAGGCGACGTGGCCGTCGAGGGTGCGCGCCTGCAAGGTGCCGATGGGTTGGATCAGCGCCCGCCCGCCCTGGCGGCGGTACAGCCGCCAGGTGCCCACGCTGCCCAACTCCCGGTACTGGGACGTGTTGTCGGGGTTGACCACCACCAGCGAGTCGGCCGGGGCCAGGTCCAGCAGGCCGCGCAGGGTGCGGTCGGCCAGCTCGAGGACCTCCATGAAGGTCAGGATGTCGCAGGCCGCGTACCCGGGGTTGTGCAGCAGGATCCACGGCCCCAGGCGCTGGGCGGCGTCCTCCGAGTCCAGGTCCGGGCGGTCGGACACCACGCCCCGGACGCACAGGGTGCCCGGGCCGTAGGCGCGGCCGTCCTTGCCCACCGGAGGCACCCAGCCGTGCCAGTTCCAGGCGTGCATGTGGTCGGGGAAGCCGGCGGCGGCCAGATCCCCGGCGGTGCAGCGGGGGAACGCGGCGTCCCGCGCCAGCGGGGGCAGAAGCGCCGGGTGCGACGCCGGGTCGGCCGCCGGGGCGGGGGCGGGCGCCCCCGCCGGCAGCAGGAATGCGGCGGCGGTCACAAGCAGCAGGCGGCGCGTCATGGTGCTCATCCCCCGGACTCCTTGGCCAGCTTGTACCACTTCTGGGCCGTGGTCTTGTCGCCCTTGGCTTCGTAGACCAGGCCGATGTTGTTGAGCAGCGCCCGGGTCTCCTTCTGCTCGGCCGCCGCGTCGTAGGCCTCGAGGGCCTCGTCCCAGCGGCCCAGGTAGTAGTAGGACAGGCCCTGGCTGTAGTGCAGGCGGTACGAGCCGGGCTCCAGCTCCTGCATCAGCGCGAAGGAGGCCACGGCGTCCTCGTAGCGCTTGGCGTCCATGTAGGTGAGCGAGAGGTTGTAGCGGGCCTCGACCATGGTCGGGTCCATGCCCAGGGCCTGCTCGTAGGCGGCGATGGCCTGGTCGTGCAGGTCGGCCTTCTGGGCGCAGATGCCCAGGTTGTAGGCCAGCCGGGCGTCCGGCTGCAGCTCCAGGGCCCGCCGGTAGGGCTCGACGGCGGCGCCGTACTGCTTGGTCACGCGCAGGGACTGGGCCAAAGCGATCCAGGCGGGCGTCATGTCCGGGCGCTGGTCCACCACCATGCGCAAGGAGGCGATGGCCGCGTGGTGGTTGCCCTCGCGGATCTGGCTGACGGCGTAGTTGTAGACCACCTCGGGCTTCGTGTTGCCCGAGGTGACGCCCTGCCGCAGGAACGCGCCCGCCTCCTTGTCCCGCCCCAGCCGCATCAGCAGGTTGCCGATGGCCAGGCGCAGGTCCGGAAACTCGGGGTCGATGGCAAACGCCCGCTGGTAGGCCTCGACCGCGTCCTCGAGGCGGTTGGTCTGCTCGTGCACCTTGGCCGTGGCGATCCAGGTGCCGGCCCGGTCGGGGTGGGCGTCCCGGGCCAGGCGGGCGGCCACCCGGGCGGCCATGGAGTCGCCGGCCTGCAGATGGACGTCCACCAGCCGCGGCAGCAGGTCGTCCCGCGCGGGCGACAGCGCGTACGCGGTCTCGTAGGCCCGGGCGGCCTCGGCGAACAGGCCCGAGGCCTCCATCAGCTTGCCGTCCTCCACCAGCAGCGCCACGCGGTTGCCCACCAGCGCCTCGGCCTCGGGCCAACCGTCGGCGGCGGGGTCGTTGCCGCGCAGGAAGGCCTGCGCCGCGGGGGCGAATTCCTCCAGGACGCGGCGGGCGGCCTGCTCGTCGCCCCGGTCGGCCTCCAGCTTGTTCAGGGCCAGGCCCAGGCGCAGGTGCTCGGCGCCGCCCGGCGCCACGGCGGCCAGGCCCTCGCGCAGGGTGGCCTCGGCCTCGTCCACCAGGCCGGCGCGGGCCTGGGCCCCGCCGATCAGGCGCCAGTAGTCCTGGCTGCCCAGCTGGTCGAAGCGGCGGTAGGCCTCGAACTCGCGGATCGCCAGCTCGGGATCGTCCAGGCGGCTGAAGGCCAGGCCCAGGTTGCGGTGGTAGTCCCCCTCGCGGGGGTTGGCCTGCACGGCGTGGATGAAGGCGTCGCGGGCCAGACCGAAGTCGCCGCGGCGGGCGTGGAGCACGCCCAAGTCGTTCCAGGCCCGGCCGTCGGCCGGGTTGGCCACGAGCCGGGCGTCGAGGGCTGCGATCTTCTGCTCGTCGGTCAGCTCGTCCGCCTCGGCCGGGGCGGCGCTGTCCGGAGCGGCGGTCTGGGCCGCGGCCCGGGGGGCGACAGCCCAGGCGGCCAGGAGCAGGCAGACGGCGGCGTGCCGGCGCAGGTTCGGGGTCGGGGTCATCCTCGGGCACCTTTCGGGGGTTCGCGGTGCCGCGCAGCGGGCGCGGCGGCTCCCCGGATGATAGAAATCCCTGGCCGCCCTGTCCAGGCACGGGCGGGCGGCGTCCTGATGATACACCGCCGGGCGCGGGGAATTCCCGCCCCCCGGCCTCAGGCCAGGCGGGCGTCCAGGACCTGGCTGTGCCTGGCCACGGGCACCACGGCGGCCGGGCCGAAGCCGGCCTGCCGCAGCAGGTCCTCGGCCTCGCGGCGGGTGTAGGC
>JBHEPC010000235.1:0-4110 GCA_046260475.1 Candidatus Krumholzibacteriia bacterium
CCGCGCCTGGCCCATGAGCCGGGCCTTCGACCCGGTCACCCACGCCTGCTTCATCGAGAGCAATCCCGTGCCGGTCAAGGAGCTGCTGAGCCTGGCGGGGATCTGCCGGCGCGACCCGCGGCTGCCCCTGGCGCCGGTCAGCGAGCACAGCCTGTCCTTCCTGGTGAAGTTCTACGAGAGCACCCTGGCCGAACTCATGGCGCGGGACCGGGAGGGGGCGGCGTGATCGACGTCGCCGTCCACGGCGCCGAGGGGCGCATGGGCCGCCTGGTGACCGCGCTGGTGGAGGGGGCGGACGACTGCCGCCTCGTGGGCCTGGTCGGCGAGCCGGGCCGGCGGCTGCCGCCCGGCGATCTGCACCCGACGCTGCCGCTGGTGGGCCAAGACCGCCTGGCCGACGAACTGCCGGCCGGCTGCGTGATCGTGGACTTCAGCCTGGCGCCCGCGTTGGCGGGGCTGCTGGCGGGGGCGAGCGCGCTGGGCTCGCCCCTGGTGATCGGCACCACGGGCTACGACGAGGACCAGCAGGCGCGGCTGGCGGCCCACGCCGACCGGCTGGCGGTGGTGCACGCGGCCAACTTCAGCGTGGGGATCCCGGCCCTGCAGATGCTGCTGCAGCTGTTGGCCCGCACCCTGCCGGCGGGCTTCGACGCCGAGCAGACCGAAACCCACCACGTCACCAAGCGGGATCGGCCCAGCGGCACGGCGCGCACCCTGGCCGCCGCCTGGCAGCGGCTCCGCGGCGGCGAGACCCCGCCGACGCACAGCCTGCGCGTCGGCGGCGTCGTGGGCGAGCACACCTGGACCCTGGCCGACGCCGAAGAGACCCTGGTGCTGACCCACCGGGCCCATTCGCGCCAGGCCTTCCTGCGCGGGGTGCTGCCGTCGGTGCGCTTCGCGGCGGCCGCGGGGCCGGGGCTGCACGACCTGGGGGACGTCCTGCGGGGCCTGGGCCAGGCCTAGGGCCGCCGGCGGGCACAAGCAGAGGGTCCACCCTGGCGGGGGGACCCTCCGGTGTCTCGGGGCGCCGCGGGGCGCCGGACCTACTTGGCGGCTGCGGCAGCCAGGCGGGCCTTCAGGCGGGCGGCGCGGCCCTTCGGCAGCAGGCCCTTGCGCGCCTGGGTGTCGATCAGGCTGTACATCTCGCTCAGGGACTTGGGCTTGTCCTCGGCGGGGGTCGCACCGATACTGGTGCGGTACTGCTTGATCTTGGTGCGCATCATCGCCCGGTTCTGGCGGTTGCGCTCGTTGCGGGCCTGGCTGGTGATCAGCCGCTTCTTGCAACTCTTGTGATGGGGCACGATCCAGACCTCCAAGGCCTCCGTTAAGGGTCACAGGCCGGGCAATTTAACAGGGTGCGGGGGGCATGTCAAGGCGCGGCGGCAAGACGGACGAGGATGGGCCCCTGCGGGAGAAGCTGCGGCTGCTGCCCGAGGCCCCCGGCGTCTACCTGCACAAGAACCGCGAGGGCCGGGTCATCTACGTGGGCAAGGCCACGCGCCTGAGCCAGCGGGTCCGTTCCTACTTCCAGGATCCGGCGGGACGGGACGAGAAGACCAGCCTGCTGGTGCGGCACATCCGCGACTTCGACTGGATCGTCACCGACACCGAGGCCGACGCGCTGGTGCTGGAGAACCAGCTGATCAAGGAGTACCGCCCGCCCTACAACGTCCGTCTGAAGGACGACAAGCAGTACCCGTACCTCCGGGTCACCCTGCAGGAGCCCTACCCGCGGGTCGAGGTGGTGCGGCGCATCGCCCGCGACGGCTCCCGCTGCTTCGGCCCCTACACCGACGTGGGGGCCATGCGCGAGACCCTCAACTTCGCCTGCGGCGCCTTCATGGTCCGCACCTGCCACCTGGGCCTGCCGGAGCAGACGGTGGACCGGCCCTGCCTGGACTACCAGATCGGCCGCTGCAGCGCCCCCTGCGTCGACTACGAAGCGCAGGCGGACTACCGGGCCCGCGTGCGCCGCATGATCCGCTTCCTCGAGGGCGGCGACGCCGAGGTGGTGGCCGAACTGAAGGCGCAGATGGGTCAGCTCGCGGCGGCCCGCCGCTATGAGGAGGCGGCCCGGGTGCGGGACCTGGTCGCCCGCCTCGAACGCACCGTCGCCCGCAGCCGGCCGGTTGCGGGGGTCGAAGGGGACTGCGACCTGTGCGCCGTCGCCCGCGAAGGCGAGGACGCCGCCGGCGTGGTGCTGCGGGTGCGGGGCGGCCGCATCCTCACCTCGCACCACTTCCACCTGAGCGACCGCCTGGACCGGGGCCCCGAAGCCTTCCTGGCCCAGCTGCTGCGGGAGTACTACCCGCGGGCGGGGGACATCCCCCGCGAGATCCTCGTCAGCCACGATCCGGGGGACCTGCCCGTCTGGGAGGTCTGGCTGCGCGGGCTGCGGGGCAAGGCGGTGCGCCTGCGGCGGCCCCAGCGCGGCCGGCGGCGGGAGGCCGTGGACCTGGCCCGCACCAACGCCGCCTTCAAGCTGGGGGAGGTGGCCCTGCGCCGGCGGCTGCAGAAGCCGGCCAAGGTCACGCCCGCCGACATCCAGCTGCAGGAGGCCCTGGACCTGCACACGGTGCCCGAGACCATCGAGTGCTTCGACATCTCCAACTTCCAGGGCCGCGAGACCGTGGCCTCCCTCGTGACCTTCAAGGGCGGCCGGCCGCTGAAGAGCCGCTACCGCCGCTTCCGCATCCGCACCGTCGCGGGCGTCGACGACTTCGCCAGCATGCGCGAGGTGCTGTCGCGCCATTACGGCAAGCTGTCCGAGCGGGGCGAGCGCCCGGCCGACCTGGTGATGGTCGACGGCGGCGCCGGCCAGCTCTCGGTGGCGCGGGACGTGTTGGCGACCTATGGCTTCCACGACACCCAGCTGATCGGCCTGGCCAAGCGGGAGGAGACCATCCACCGCGAGGGCGGCACCCTCAGCCTCGGCCGCCGCAGCGAGGCGCTCCGGCTGCTGCAGCGGGTGCGGGACGAGGCCCACCGCTTCGCCATCACCTACCACCGGTTGCTGCGCGACCGGCGCACCACCGCCAGCGAGCTGGACCACATCCCCGGGATCGGCCCTACCAAGAAGCTGGCCCTGCTGCACCACTTCGGCTCGGTGGCGCGCATCCGCGCCGCCTCGGCGGAGGAACTGGCCGAAGTACGGGGCCTCAGCCGCCACGACCTGGTGGCGATCCGCGAGTACTTCGCCGGCCGCGCCTGAGACCCCGGCCCGCTTGTGGCGGCGCGGCGATCACGGTATCCTCTTGGTGGAATCCTCGTCCCGGGGTCGCCGACCCCCGTCCCCGCACCGGAAGGCCCGGCGCCGTGATCGTGTTCGTCCTGCTCGCGGGCATCCTGTCCGCCGCCGGCCCCGCCGTGGCGGTCGCGCCGGACTGCTGGGACTACGCGGCCGGCGGCTGGGAGGCAGCGGCCGCGATTCCCGGCCCGGACCCCCTGCGGGCGGTGGCCCGCACCGCGGACGGCCGCCTGGTCGGGGGCTTCCGGCAGGGCGTGGGGATCTATTCCCTTGCCGATCCCGAAGCGCCGGTGTTCACCGGCTTCCTGCCCACGGACACCCCCGTGACCGCCTTGGCGGCCGCTGGCGACCGCATCCTCGCCCTCACCGAAAGCGGCGTGCTGTGGTACGGCCTGCTGACGGCGGGGCAGGCGCCGGCCTGGGGCGACAGCATCCTCATCGAGGACCAGGTCGACCGGATCGCCCTGGACGGGGACACGGCCGCGGTGGTGCTGGGGGGGCAGGCCCTGCTGGCCATCGACGTCAGCGACCCGAAGCACCTGGCCTTCGGCGGCTTCGTCCTGCCGCCGGTGGGGATCAACGACCTGGCCCTGGACCGGGGCCTGGCCTACCTGGGCACGGGCCTGGACCGCTTCTACATCTACGACGTCTCGGACCCGCGGCAGGTGGTGTTCGTCGGCAGCCCGCGCGACGGGCTCGCCTCCTGCCAGGCCATCGCCGTCCGTTATCCCACGGTGTACGCGGGGATCGGCGGCTCGGTCTACATCTACGACGTCGCCGACCCGTCCGCGCCCGTGCGCATCGGCCGCGCCGACCAGATCGCCACCAACGTGCAGCGCCTGCACGTGGGCAAGGACCGGCTC
>JBHEPC010000250.1:0-7063 GCA_046260475.1 Candidatus Krumholzibacteriia bacterium
CAAGATACAGGGCACCCGGGCCGAAGCCCAGCGCCAACAGCAGGCGGTGGGCGACCAGCCGGCCGTCCCGCTCGAACACCACCACGTCGCCCGCGCCGAACCGACCGCGGCGGGCCGCGACGATCTCCAGGTCCGCGCCCACGGGCACCGCCGGGACCATGCTCCCGGTGAGCATGGGCAGGATGACGATGCCGGCGAAGTCCGCCGCGGGATCGGTCAGCGCCAGCCACGCGTCCAGGCGCTGCTGACGGTCGTCGGGTGCGGTCACGGGCCCCCCGGCGGCCCCCGGCGCGCGGGGGCGGAAACGGTGTTGATCGGCGTGGGCGCGCGCATCATAGTACGCCCTGCGCCTCCCTGTCACCCGAGAGGAACGGATGCCGACGAACCGCCAACGGGACGAGCTGCTGAGGGCCCTGGTCCGCCAGTGGGCAGGGACGGGGCCGGCACGCTCCTGGTCGCCCCCGGACGCCGACCTGCTCTGGCCCGCCCTGGCCGAACATCGGGTCGAGGCCACCCTCGGTGCGGTGCTGCCGGCCTCCCTGCGGGACCAGACCCGCCTGGCCGCCATCGCTGCCGGCCGCGGGCGCATGGCCTGCCTTCTGCTGGAATTGGAGCGCATCCTGCCCGCGGTCCGCGCCGCCGGGGACGAGCCGCTGATCCTCAAGGGCGCGGGGCTGGCCCTGGTCGCCTACGCCGACCCCC
The DNA here is from genome assembly GCA_046260475.1 of Candidatus Krumholzibacteriia bacterium. Classification (GTDB taxonomy): domain Bacteria; phylum Krumholzibacteriota; class Krumholzibacteriia; order LZORAL124-64-63; family LZORAL124-64-63; genus JACZKN01. The sequence goes on from JBHEPC010000250.1 coordinate 703, forward strand.
ACGAGCGGTGGTCCGTGGACCTGGACCTCCTGGTGGCGCCCGAGCACGTGGACGCCGCCTGCGCGAACCTCGAGGCCGCCGGCTACCGGCCCTTCCGCGGCCGCGCCGACTGGAGCTACTACGACCGGCACCACCTGCACCGCATCCTGGTGGGGCCGGCGGGGGCCGTGGTCGAGCTCCACTGGGCCCTGACCCTGCCCGCCTCGGCCTACCACTTCGAGGCCCAGGGCCTGCGGGACCGGGCCCGGGAGGCGCCCCTGGGACGGGAGACCTGCAAGGTGGCTGCGCCCGCCGACCAGGTGGTCCACGCCCTGTACCAGCACATCGCCGACGGCTTCGTGGACCTGCGGCGGGTCCTGGACCTGGTTCTGTTGGTCCGGACCATGACCCGGGCCGACTGGGACCAGGTCCATGCGCTGATCCGGGAGGGTAGGCTGGAACGCGCTTATGAACTGTGGCTTCATGTTATGAAGTCAATTGCCGGGGTCGACCTGCCGCCGCTGCCGGACCCCCAACGTCCGCTGGGACCCTTGGCCTGGCGCCTGCTGGGCACCCTGGACGTGGCGGCCGGCTGCCTGAACCGACGTACAGCCCGGGTGCCCGCCTACGACCAGTTCCTGCACCTGGTGCTGCTGCCCAGTGCGGGTCTGCGCCTGCGGGACCTGGGGCGCCTGGCCGTGTCGAGCCGGAACTACCGGAAAGGGGGCACCCACGCCGAGGCCTGGCCCACCTCGCTGCTGGCCAAAGCCCGCCTCGGCTTCTGGAACATGCGCCAGCTGACTCGGGTGACCCTGGCGGCCCTGGGTGCCATCTCGCTTGATTCTTCATAGTATGAAGTTTTTGTTCTTTTCCCCTTGACAGCCTGACTTCAGTGCGCGAAGCTCCACCTTGCAGAGCCGCCGGGGCCGCCGGCTGGCGGTCTGGGCCGCTTGACCGCGACAGGAAGGGCATGAACGCGCGCACCCTCGACCCCCTGCTGGGGACGCCGGCGCGGCTGGCGATCGTGGCGACCCTCGCCGACGGCCGCGACCTGACGTTCTCCGAGCTGAAGGCGGCCACCGGCCTGGCGGACGGCAACCTGCACGTGCAGGCGAGCCGTCTGACCGAGGCGGGCTACCTGCGCCAGCGGCGGGAGCGCCGGGGCGGACGGACGGTGACCTGCTACCGCCTGGAGGAGGACGGCCTGGCGGCCCTGCGCCGGCTGGCCGACCGGTTGCAGGCGGCCCTGACCGGGGTGCGGCCCGTGCGCCCGGATCGGCGCGAGCGGGACGATTCGCAGGTGTGGTGAACGGGCGAGCGCGAGCGGAGGCAGGATGAAGATCGCCATCGGGGCCGACCACGGGGGCTTCGCCCTCAAGGAAGCGCTGAAGGCCCATCTGCAGGGACGGGGCCACGAGGTCCAGGACTGCGGCACCCGCTCGGCCGAGGCCGTGGACTACCCGGTGTTCGCCCGGGCGGTGGCCGAGGCCGTCGCCGGCGGGGCGGCCGGGCGCGGGATCATGATCGACGGCGCCGGCATCGGCTCCTGCATGGTGGCCAACAAGGTGCCCGGGGTGCGGGCGGCCATGGCCTACGACGTCTCCAGCGCCCGCAACGGCCGCGAGCACAACGATGCCAACGTGCTGACTCTGGGTGCGGGGCTGATCGGCGCCAACCTGGCCCAGCAGATCGTGGACGTGTTCCTGAGCACCGACTGCACCGAGCCGCGGCACCGCCGGCGGGTGGCGATGATCGCCGATCCGGCCGGCGGGCGCGCCGCCGGTGCGCCCAACGCCGACGCGCCCGCCGCCGGCGACCTCCTGGCCACCCTCTCGGAACACGACCTGGCCCGCATCGCCGCCCGCCTGCAGGGGCTGCTGGGCGGGCCCGGCCACGCCGGCCCCTGCGTGGGCACCAGCCCCGACACCGCCAGGGCTTTCATCGAGCTGGGGGCGCGGCGCCTGTCCCACGGGCTGGACAGCCCCGGCCGCATCCCCGAGGACGTCGCCCGCTACATCGACCACACGATCCTCAGGGCCGACGCCACCGTCACCATGATCGATCAGGTGATCGCCGAGGCCCGGGAGTTCTCCTTCCGCTCGGTCTGCGTCAACCCCTGCTGGGTCCGGCGTGTGGCCGAAGGCCTGCGCGGCACGCCGGTGCTGACCTGCAGCGTCGTAGGCTTCCCGCTGGGCGCGCACACGCCCGGGATCAAGGGCATGGAGACGCGCCGGGCCATCCGCGACGGGGCCAAGGAGATCGACATGGTCATCAACGTCGGGCGCCTCAAGAGCGGCGACGACGACTACGTCTTCAAGGATATCCTGGCCGTGGTCGAGGCCTGCCGCGACGGCTCGGCCCGCAGCAAGGTCATCATCGAGACCGCGCTGCTGACGGACCAGGAGAAGGTGCGGGCCTGCGCGTCGGCACGACGGGCGCGGGCGGATTTCGTGAAGACCTCGACGGGTTTCTCCAGCGGCGGCGCGACCGCCGAGGACGTTGCGCTGATGGCGTCGGTCGTCAGGGGGGCAGGCATGGAAGTCAAGGCCTCCGGCGGCATCAGGTCGTTCAGCGACGCCAAGCGCATGATCGAGGCCGGCGCCACGAGGATCGGCGCGTCGGCCTCGATCGCCATCGTCCAGGAAGCCCAGAACGTGACGGTCAGCCGCTAGGGGGGCGCGATGGTCGACCTGAGAGCCTACTGCGTGATCGACAGCCTGCAGCCTCAATTCGCCTCGTTCCAGGCGACGGTGGCCCAGGGCTTCCTGCCCAAGGTGGGGCAGGCCAGCCTGTTCGTGGAGATCGCGCCGGGCATCGAGATCAACCGGGTGATGGACATCGCGCTCAAGAGCACGTCGGTCACGCCGGGCATGCAGATCGTCGAACGCAACTTCGGCATGCTCGAGGTGCACAGCGACAGCCAGGCCGACGTGCGCCAGGCGGGCGAGGCCATCCTGGCGGCGCTCGGGCTGCGCGAGGACCAGCGGCTGAAGCCGCGCATCATCTCCGACCAGGTGGTGCGCCATCTGGACGACCACCAGTGCATGCTGATCAACCGCATGCGCCACGGCAACCTGATCCTCGCCGGCCAGACCCTCTTCGTGCTGGAGTGCGAGCCGGCGGCCTACGCCGCGCTGGCGGCCAACGAGGCGGAGAAGGCCGCGCGCATCAACATCCTCGAGGTCCGGGCCTTCGGCGCCTTCGGGCGCGTGTACATCGGCGGCGAGGAATCGGACGTGCAGGTGGCGCGGCCGGCGGCGGTCGCGGCGCTGGCGGCCCTGGACGGCCGCGAGATCACCAAGTAGTCCGCGTGCGAGAGACGCTCAAGCAGGAGGAATGACGATGGCCGACGCCCTGGGAATGATCGAGTGCCGCTGCTTCGCGGCGACCGTGGAGGCCGCCGACGCGATGGTCAAGGCGGCCCGCGTCGAGCTGGTGGGTTACGAGAAGACCGGCGGGGGCTACACCACCGCCGTGGTGCGCGGCGACGTGGCGGCGGTGAAGGCCGCCTGCGACGCCGGCCAGACCGCCGCCACCCGCGTGGGCGAGGTGGTCGCGGTGCACGTGATCGCGCGCCCCCACGCCAACGTCGATGCCGTGATGCCCCTGGGCCGCGCGGACGAGGCGTAGGCCGTGAACCTGGCCAGGGTGCTCGGGCGCGTGGTGGCCAGCCGCAAGGAGGAGGCCCTCGAGGGTCTGACGCTCCTGATGCTGGGCCAGGCCGGGCCCGACGGCAAGCTGACCGGCGGCAGCGTGGTGGCCGTCGACGCCGTGGGCGCGGGTGAGGGCGAGTACGTGCTGTACGCGTCCGGCTCGTCGGCGCGGCAGACCACGGCCACGAACAACAAGCCGGTCGATGCGGTGATCATGGCGATCGTCGACAGCTGGGACATCGAGGGCGTCGAGAAGTACCGCAAGGGCGATCCGGAAAGCGGCGGCTGATGGGCAGGCTGACGGACCAGCAGATCGACACCATCGCCCGCCGCCTGGCGGGGCGCCTGGGCGCGGCCACGGATGGCCCCGCCCGCCCCGCCTATCGCACCGACGGCGGCGCGGCGGCGCCGCCGCCCCGCCAGGGCGACGGCGTCTTCGCCACCGTGGACGACTGCGTCGACGCCGCCCGCGCCGCCTTCGTGAACCTGGCGGCCCAGAGCCTGGAGCAGCGGCGGGCCATCGTCGCCTCCATCCGCGACGCCATGCGCCGGCACGGCGAGCGCCTGGCGCAGTTGGCCTGGCAGGAGACGGGGCTCGGGCGCTGGGAGCACAAGGTGCTCAAGAACGCCCTGGTCACGGAAAAGACCCCGGGGGTCGAGGCCCTGGTGCCCGTCACCGCGACCGGCGACCACGGGCTGACCCTGACCGAGCGGGCGCCGTTCGGGGTCATCGGCTCCATCACGCCCACCACCAACCCCACCAGCACCATCATCTGCAACACCATCGGCATGGTGGCCGCGGGCAACAGCGTGGTCTTCAACGTCCATCCGGGGGCGGTGCGCTGCTCCATGGAGACGGTGCGCGAGCTGAACCGGGCCGTTGCCGCGGCAGGCGGTCCCCCGAACCTGGTGACCGCGGTCGCCGTGCCCACCATCGAGTCGGCGGGCGAGCTGATGCGCCACCGCGGCATCAACCTGCTGGTGGTCACGGGCGGCCCCGCGGTGGTGAAGGCGGCCATGCAGAGCGGCAAACGCGCCATCTGCGCCGGGCCGGGCAACCCGCCGGTGGTCGTCGACGAGACGGCGGACATCGCCCAGGCCGGCCGCGACATCGTCTTCGGCGCCGGCTTCGACAACAACGTGATCTGCGTGGACGAGAAGGAGGTGTTCGTCGTCGCATCCGTGGCCGACGCCCTCATCAAGGCCATGCGCGACGCCGGCGCCTACCTGGTGGACCAGGCCCAGCTGCGGCGCCTGGAGAGGGAGATCTTCCAGGAGCTGCCGGGGCCGCGCACCCACGGCACCATGAGCAAGGACTGCGTGGGGAAGAACGCGGGCGAGCTGCTGGCGCGCATCGGCGTGCGGCCGGTGCCCGACGACCCCCCGCTGATCATCGCCGACGTGCCCGAGGACCACCCGCTGGTCTGGAGCGAGCAACTGATGCCGGTGCTGCCGGTGGTGCGGGTACCGGACGTGGACCGGGCCATCGCCCTGGCGCGGGAGGCCGAGCACGGCTTCGGCCACTCGGCCAGCATGTTCTCCCGCAACATCGAGGCGCTCAGCCGCATGGCGCGGGTCATCAACACCAGCATCTTCGTCAAGAACGCGCCCATCGTCGCGGGCCTCGGCCACGGCGGCGAGGGCCACACCTCCTTCACCATCGCCAGCCCCACGGGCGAGGGCCTGACCGACCCGGTCAGCTTCTCGCGCCTGCGGCGCTGCGTGCTGAGGGACCACTTCCGCATCGTCTAGGGGCATGATGAACGGCGCCTTCGCCCTGCTGGAATTCGACTCGGTGGCCGCGGGCGTGCAGGCCGTCGACCGCATGCTCAAGCGCTCGCCGCTGGCGCTGCTGCGCTGCGGCAGCGTGCACCCGGGGCGCTGGCTGGCGCTGGTCGGCGGCAGCGTGGCCGCGGCGCAGGAGGCCCACGGCGAGGGGCTGCGCGCCGGCGGCGTCTGCGACGAGGTCTGCCTGGCCGACCCGCACCCGACCCTGCTGCCGGCGGTGACGGGCGAGCGCCAGGCACCCGAAGGCGAGGCCCTGGGCGTGCTTGAGACCGTCACCTCCCCGGCGCTGCTGGGGGCGGTGGACGCGGTCCTCAAGGCGGTGCCCGTGCGGCTGCTGGAACTGCGCCTGGGGGACGACCTGGGCGGCCGTGCGGTGGCCCTGCTGGACGGGCTGCTGCCGGACGTGGCGGCGGCACTGGAGCTGGCCCGGGCGCGGCTGGAGCCCGGCGGGCACCTGGCCGCCTGCACCCTGCTGCCGCGCCTGGACGAGACCCTGCGCGACGTGCTGCAAGGAACCACCCGCTTCGCGGCCTGCCCGGTGTGGCAGCCCGAGGGCGGGGAAGTGCTGGAGGGCTAGGCGGTGTTCCTGGGCCGGGTCATCGGCAGGCTGGTGCCCGCGGTGGTGACGCCGGGGATGGCGGGCGTGCCCCTGCTGTGGGTGCAGCCGCTGGACAAGCGCGGTGCGCCCGACGGCCGGCCCTTCGTCTGCGCCGACGGCACGCGCATGGCCGGCCCGGGCGAGATGGTCTATTGGGAGGCCAGCCGCGAGGCCGCGCTGACGCTGGAGCCCAGCTTCGTGCCGGTCGATCATGCGGTGGTCGGGATCGTCGACGACCTGCAGATCGATGCGGAGGCGGCGCCGTGATCCTCGCGCGCGTGGCCGGGCGCATCACCTCGACCATCCACCACGGCACCCTGGGCGGCCGCAAGCTGCTGGTCTG
>JBHEPC010000419.1:0-9439 GCA_046260475.1 Candidatus Krumholzibacteriia bacterium
GTCGAGGAGTACCCGAAGCTCAAGCAGCTCGAGGAGAAGAACGGCCTCGAACTGGCCGCGGGCTCCCTCATCGACATGATCAACGAGACCAGCTACTCCGTCTCCCGGGACGAGACCCGGCCGGCGCTGATGGGCATCCTCTGGGAGATCCGGGGCGATTCCCTGACCCTGGTGGCCACCGACGCCCACCGCCTGGCGCGCAGCACGCGGCCCATGGGCTGGGACGTGGGCGGCGACCGCAACGTCATCGTCGACACCGCCGGCCTGCGCCAGTTGCCCCGCATCGTGGCGGCCATGGAGGACGAGGAAACCCCGACGGTGACCATGTTCCTGGCCGAGAACCAGCTCTCGTTCCGGGCCGGCGGCACGGTGCTGCACACGCGGCTGCTCGAGGGCCCCTTCCCCGACTACACCGCGGTCATCCCCAAGGACAACGACAAGGACGTGACCGTGGACAAGGCCGAGTTCAGCCAGGCCATCCGCCGCGTCGCCATCACCGCCGACCGCATCACCAGCCAGATCAAGCTGGGCATCGAGAAGGGGCGCATGGAGCTGTCCGCCCGGGGCACCGAGGGTAGCCAGTCCGAGGACGAGGTGGCCGTCGGCTACGACGGGCCGGCCCTCGAGATCGGCTTCAACTTCAACTACCTGCAGGACATCCTGAAGAACCTGCGCGCCGAGACCGTGGCCCTTTCCCTGCGGGACGCCCAGAGCGCCGCCCTGATCCGCCCCGTCAGCGAAGAAGGCGACGACACCGGCGTGCTGTGCCTGCTGATGCCCCTGCGCCTGGCCGGCGACTAGCGGAGCCCATGCGCATCGTCTCGGTCCGATTGGGCGGCTTCCGGAACCTCGCGGAGGCCGCCCTCGACTTTTCCCCCCGGGTGAACCTGGTGCTCGGCCGCAACGGCGAAGGCAAGACCAACCTGCTGGAGGCCCTGGACTGGCTGGCCCTCGGGCGCAGCCACCGGGGCGCACGCAACGAGGACCTGATCGCCTTCGACCGGGACGATCTGCACGTGGCCCTGGAATTTGAAGAGGACGGCGGCGCCCGGCTGCGGGGCGAGTTCGGCCTGGACCGCGGCGGCGGGCGGCGGCTGCGCATCGACGGCGAGGCGGTGCGGCGGCGGGCCGACCTGGTGGGCCGGATGGCGACGGTCTTCTTCAACCCCGACAGCATCCGCCTGGTGCAGGGCGGGCCCGAGCGGCGGCGCCAGTTCGCCGACCAGGGCATGGCCGAGATCGACCCCACCTACCTGGTCCACCTGACGGCCTTCCAGCGGGCCCTCAAACAGAAGACGGGGCTGCTGCGGGACCTGAAAAAGGGCCTGGTGGGCGGCGGCCAGGCGCGGCGGGAGTTGGCCGCCTGGAACGCCGAGATCGCCCACCACGCCGCGCCCGTCTGCCGGGGCCGGGCCGAGTACGCGACCCTGCTGAGCCCTTTCGCCGGCCGCATCCACCGCGATCTGACCGACACGGATCTGCCCCTGGTGCTGACCTACCGACCCCGGCTGGAGTCGGCGGCGCGGGAGGTGTCTTCCGGGGGCGACGGCGGGCCGGAAAATCGCGCGGAAAATAACGCCCTGGAACGGGATATTTCCCGGGAAATGGACTATATTGTGGGGTCGGAAATCCAGCGCGGTCGACCCCTGACGGGACCCCAGCTGGACGACTTCGAGGTCCGTCTCGGCGGGCCCGACGGACTGGACCTGCGCACCTTCGGATCCCGGGGCGAGACCCGCACGGCGGCCATCGCCCTGATCCTCGCGCGCAGCGACGCCCTGGACCGGCGCCGCGGGGTCCGCCCGGTGCTCTTCCTGGACGACATCTTCAGCGAGCTGGACCGGGAACGGACCCGGCGCCTGCAGGAGATGGCGGCGCGGCTGCACCAGGTGTTCATCGCCACCGCCCGCCCCGGCGACGTCGCCGGCTGGCGGCCCGACGGCTTGAAGGCCTGGCGCGTGGCGGCCGGCCGGATCACGGAAATCCCGGCGGACGAGGGCGTCGACTGAAGCGGCGCGTCCCGCCGCCGGCCACCACGGCGCAAGGGGCGGCCGCGACCATGGCCGGACGGCAGGACAGACCCGGGCCCCAACCCGTTTCCCGCATCCTCGAGAGCGTGCTGCGACGCAGCGGCCTGCAGGACCGCCTGGAGGAGCGCGCCGCGCTGCTGGGATGGCGGGAGATCGTCGGCGGGAAGATCGCGGACCATTCGCGGGCCGTGGACCTGGTCGACGGCGTGCTGACCCTCGAAGCCGATCACGGGGCGTGGCGGCAGGAGCTGACCATGCTGATCCCCGAGATCATCCGCAAGTTCAACGCCAGGTACGGCGACGGCACGGTCAACGCCGTCCAGTGGATCGACCGCCCCCGACGCGGCAGGAGGCCGGGTAACCAACCATGACAGACAACAACACGAACGGGCCGCGGCACAACGGCGCCGAGGCCTCGAAGCAGTACACCGCCCAGGGCATCCAGGTGCTCAAGGGCCTCGACGCGGTGCGCAAGCGCCCGGCCATGTACATCGGCGACACCGGCGTGCGCGGCCTGCACCACCTGGTCTACGAGGTGGTGGACAACTCCATCGACGAGGCCATGGCCGGCTACTGCGACGAGATCCGCGTGGAGATCGGCAGGGGCGACATCATCAAGGTGGTGGACCACGGGCGCGGCATCCCCGTCGACATGCACCGGGCCGAGGGCAAGCCCGCCCTCGAGGTGGTGCTGACCAGCCTGCACTCGGGCGGCAAGTTCGACAAGGGCAGCTACAAGGTCTCCGGCGGCCTGCACGGCGTGGGCGTCAGCTGCGTCAACGCCCTGTCGGAGTGGCTGACCGCCGAGGTGTGCCGCGAGGGCAAGGTCTTCGTCATGGACTTCGACCGCGGCGTGCCCCGCGGCCCCATGCGCGAGACGGGCGCCTGCGACCCCGACCTCAGCGGCACCATCATCACCTTCAAGGCCGACCACCAGATCTTCCCCGAGCTGGTCTACTCGTACGAGACCCTGCGCGGCCGCCTGCGCGAGCTGGCGTTCCTGAACCGGGGGCTGCGCATCGCCATCGCCGACCTGCGCGGGGAGAAGCCGCGGGAGGAGAACTTCCACTTCGAGGGCGGCGTCGTCGAGTACGTGCGCTGGCTGAACGAGGGTCGCACGGTGATCTGCCCCGAGCCCGTCTACTTCACGGGCGAGAAGGACGGCGTGCAGATCGAGATCGCCATGGACTACAACGAGGGCTACAGCGAGGCGCTGTTCACCTTCGCCAACAACATCAACACCACCGAGGGCGGCAGCCACCTGTCGGGCTTCCGCGCCGGGCTGACCCGCACCCTGAACGCCTACGCCACCGCCGCGGGGGTCATGAAGAAGGACCTCAAGGGCCTGACCGGCGACGACGTGCGCGAGGGCCTGACGGCCATCATCTCGGTGAAGGTCCCCGAGCCCCAGTTCGAGGGCCAGACCAAGACCAAGCTGGGCAACACCGAGGTCAAGGGGCAGGTCGAGGCCCTGGTCAACACCTACCTGGCCGAGTATTTGGCCGAGCATCCGCGCGAGGCGAAGGCCATCGTCGCCAAGTGCGTGCAGGCGGCCCAGGGCCGCGAGGCGGCGCGACGCGCCCGCGACCTGACCCGCCGCAAGTCGGCCCTGGACTCGGCCGCGCTGCCGGGCAAGCTGGCCGACTGCTCCAGCCGCGACCCGGCCGAGTGAGAGATCTACCTGGTGGAGGGCGACTCGGCCGGCGGTTCGGCCAAGCAGGGCCGCGACCGCCGCTTCCAGGCCATCCTGCCCCTGAAGGGCAAGATCCTCAACGTGGAGAAGGCGCGCCTGGACAAGATGCTGGGCAACGACGAGATCCGGACCATCATCACCGCCCTGGGCGCGGGCATCGGCGCGGGCATCTTCGACCTGACGAAGCTGCGCTACCACCGCATCATCATCATGACCGACGCCGACGTGGACGGCAGCCACATCCGCACCCTGATCCTGACCCTGTTCTTCCGGCACTTCCGCGAGATCATCGAGGGCGGCCACATGTTCATCGCCGAGCCGCCCCTGTACCGGGTCAAGAAGGGCAAGACCGAGGTCTACGCCTACAGCGACGCCCAGAAGGACAAGCTGGTGCAGGAGATGGGCGGCCAGAAGGGCGTCTACGTCCAGCGCTACAAGGGCCTGGGCGAGATGAACCCCGAGCAGCTGTGGGAGACCACCATGAACCCGGACACGCGGACCATGACCCGCGTGACCGTCGAGGACGCGGCCGAGGCCGACCACATCTTCACCATCCTGATGGGCGACGACGTGGAGCCCCGGCGGCGGTTCATCGAGGAGAACGCGGCGCTGGTGAACGTGGACAACCTGGACATCTGATCCGGGCCGGCGGCACGAGGATTCCCCACTCAAGAGGCGAGGCATGTCCGAAGACAAGCGCAACGACGACGAGCTGGACGGCGCGAACCCGGGCGAAGGCGGCGGCGGCGGCGGGGACGAGGGTCCCGGCCCCGACGGCCCCGACGGCCCCGATGGGCCCGCACCGGAGGGCGCCGCGGTGCCCGCCCGGGTGGGCGAGACCATCCTGGTGGTGGGCATCGAGGAGAAGATGCGCACCAGCTATCTCGAGTACTCCATGTCCGTCATCATCAGCCGCGCGCTGCCCGACGTGCGCGACGGCCTGAAGCCGGTGCACCGGCGCGTGCTGACGGCCATGAACGACCTGAACCTGCAGCCGGGCCGGCCCTACCGCAAGAGCGCCAAGATCACGGGCGACACCACGGGCAACTACCACCCCCACGGCACCATCGCCGTGTACGACACCATGGTGCGCATGGCCCAGGACTTCTCCATGCGCTACACCCTGGTCGACGGCCAGGGCAACTTCGGCTCGGTGGACGGCGATTCGGCGGCGGCCGAGCGGTACACCGAGGCGCGGCTGACGCGGTACGCCACCGAGTTGATGGCCGACCTGGACAAGGAGACCGTCGACTTCGTCCCCAACTACGACGGCTCGCGCCTGATGCCGGCGGTGATGCCCGCGAAGGTGCCCAACCTGCTGGTCAACGGCTCCGACGGCATCGCCGTGGGCATGGCCACCAAGATCCCGCCCCACAACCTGGGCGAGATCTGCGACGGCCTGGTGGCGCTGCTGGACAACCCGGAGCTGGAGAACCACGAGCTGCTGGAGCACGTCCACGGCCCGGACTTCCCCACCGGCGGGATCATCCACGGCCGCCGCGGCATCTTCGACTACGTCACCACCGGCCGCGGCCGCGTGGTGGTGCGCGCCCGCACCGACGTCGAGATCGAGGATGGCGGCCGCGCCAAGATCATCGTCACCGAGATCCCCTACCAGGTGAACAAGGCCACGCTGATCGAGAAGATCGCCGGACTGGTGCGCGGCGGCGTCATCGAGGGCATCAGCGACCTCAGGGACGAGTCCGACCGTGACGGCATGCGCATCGTCATCGTGCTCAAGCGCGACGCCTTCCCCCAGGTGGTGCTGAACAAGCTGTACGCGCACACCCTGATGCAGACCACCTTCGGCGTCATCAACCTGGCCCTGGTGGACAACCGGCCCCAGGTGCTGAGCCTCAAGGAGACGATGCACGAATTCCTCCGCTTCCGCGAGGAGGTCGTGGTGCGCAGGACGCGCTACGAGCTGCGGAAGGCCGAGGAGCGCGCGCACATCCTGGAGGGCTACCGCATCGCGCTGGACAACATCGACGAGATCGTCGCCATCATCCGGCACAGCGACGCGCCCGAGGCGGCGAAGGCGGCGCTGATCGAGCGCTTCGGCCTGAGCGAGATCCAGGCCCAGGCCATCCTCGACCTGCGCCTGGCCCGGCTGACGGGCCTGGAGCGCCGGAAGATCGAGGAGGAGTACGCCGAGCTGATCCAGCGCATCACCGAACTGAAGGCCATCCTGGACAGCCGGGCCCTGGTGCTGGGGATCATCCGCGACGAGATCGCCGAGGTCCGCGCCGCCTACGCCGACCCGCGGCGCACGACCATCGTCGAGGACGAGGGCGAGATCGACCTGGAGGACCTGATCGCCGACGAGCCGATGGTCGTGACCATCAGCAACCAGGGCTACGCCAAGCGCATCCCCCTGGACACCTACCGGCAGCAGGGCCGCGGCGGCAAGGGCATCACGGCGATGCAGACGAAGGAGGAGGACTTCGTCGACAACCTCTTCATCGCCTCGACCCACCAGTACCTGCTGGTGCTGACCGAGAAGGGCCAGCTCTATTGGCTGAAGGTGCACCAGATCCCCAAGGCGGCGCGCGCGTCCCGGGGCAAGCCGCTGGTGAACCTGATCCAGATCCAGTCGGGCGACCGCATCCACGCCGTGGTGCCGGTGCGCGAGTTTGCCGGGGACCACTTCCTGGCCTTCGCCACCAACCTGGGCGTGGTCAAGCGCACGCCCCTGACCGACTTCTCGCGGCCGCGGCAGGCGGGCATCCGCGCCATCAGCCTCCTGGACGGCGAGCACCTGGTGTCCGTCAGGGAGACCGACGGCAGCAGCGACGTCATCCTGGCCACCAGCGACGGCATGGCCATCCGCTTCCACGAGACCGACGCGCGCCCCATGGGGCGGACCGCCCGCGGCGTGCGGGGGATCACGCTGGGCCGGGGCGAGCAGGTCATCGGCATGGTCGTCGTGGGCCGCGGCCAGCAGGAGGGCACGCTGCTGGTGCTGACCCAGAACGGCTACGGCAAGCGCACGCCCCTGGCGGACTACCGCCTGCAGCGGCGGGGCGGCAAGGGCTTGATCACCGTCAAATGCACCGAGCGCAACGGGTCCCTGGTGGGCATCCGCGACGCGCAGCCCGGCGACGAGTTGATGGTCATCACGCGCGGCGGCATCATGATCCGCATCGCGCTCGACTCGGTCAGCGAGCTGGGCCGCAACACCCAGGGCGTGCGCATCATCCACCTGAACCAGGGCGACCTCGTGGGCGGCCTGGCCAAGATCAGCCAGGACATCGTCGTGGAGAACGGCGAGGACGTCGGCGAGGACGTCGGCGAGGACGTCGGCGAGGACACCCCCGAGGACATCGGCTTGGACGCCGGCGAAGACACTCCCGAGGAGCCGTCCGCCGGCTGACCCGCCCGGGGGCCGGGGCGCAGGGGGCCTTCTGTCCCCAGCGCCCCGGCCCGTCCGGGCCAAATGGGCCCGCCCACGCCGTTTGCGGGAATTCCTGCCAGCAGGGTTGCTTCCCCCGGGCTGGCATGCTTAGGATCAACGCCATGACTATGGCCACCAGCACCCATCCCGTCCGGATGCCGCGCCGCCGGCGCGCCCGGCTGACCGCCCCCTGCGGGGCGGTCCTTGGCCTTGCCCTGCTGCTGGGCACGGCGGCCGCCCAGGACAAAGGCCCGCTGCCCGTGCGGACGGACGAGCTGCTGCCCGGCGTGACCGCGACGATCCACCCCGACGGCCGGCTCGAGGTGCTGCGCAGCGGATCGGACGAACCCCTGCTCGCGGCCGGGCTGGAACCGGCTGACCGCGGGCGGCGCTTGCGCCCCGTGCCCGGCGGCGGCGCGCTCCGGCCCCACCTGGGCCGGGCCGCCGAGGGCTGCCCCGGCGGGCACCGCGGCTTCTCGGCCGACGCCGACGATGACGGCGACGGCCTCGTGGACGAGGATCGTCTCGACGGCCTGGACAACGACGGGGACGGCCTGGTGGACGAGGACTTCGCCGCCGTCAGCGACGCCATGATCGCCGTCAGCCGGCCCGGGACCGCGGGCGGCGCCCACCTGGAGTACTACCGCTGGGGCTACGCCCGCCTGCAGCCTGTGGTCTTCGCTTCGGCCGCCGGGGACGAAGGCTCCCGCTGGGCCATGGTCACCGGCGGGACGCCCTGGCTCGAGGTGAAGCTGGCCACGGCCGGCCACACGGTCACCGGACGCCCGGTGGAGCAGACGGTCACCGCCTTCGTCTCCCAGGTCCAGCCGGACGGGGACTGCCGGCGGGGCAACCGGTGGCTGGGCGTCGCGGTGCTGGACGAGCCGGGCTCCGGGCGCGTGGGCCGCGCCGTGCTGGACGGCCGCGAGCTGGCGGTGGGCACCGGCCCGGCGCCGGTGGCCGTCGCGGTGTGCGCGGCCGACTCCTGGTTCCAGCTCTCGCACCTGCTGACCGAGGCGCGGCGCATCCGCGCAGGCGTCGTCGACCCAGTGACCGGTGAGCGGGCACCCTGGATCGTCGCCCCCGCCTGCCCCCAGTGCCGCGGCGCTGAGGCGCCCCGCTACGCCTGGCGGCTGGACCGCGGGGGTGACCTGGTGCTGACCGCGAAGGTGGGCAAGGGCACCGGCGCCCTGCCCGACCCGGACCTGCTGCGCCTGGGCGACCTGAACCTGGGGGCGCCCGACCGCCTCAGCTGGCAGCCCACCGGGGGCGAGGAGATCGGCGTGGCCTGGTCCTGCGTCACGGCTGCGTCCCTGGCGCGGGGCACCGTGCGCGGGGGCGATCCCTACGCCGCCCTGCCCGGCGTGCGCGTCCACGGCGCCGCCGGCCGGCTCGAGCTGCGCTTCAGCGACCCGGCCCCGGACCTGGTGGCGGCCCTGACCGACGGCCCGGGCGGCGGCCGGCCGCCGCGGGAGGTGACCCAGGTGACCGCCGACGGCCGGGTCCTGGTGGCCGAGCTGGGCCGTGATCTGGAGAGCGAAGCCGTGCAGGCGGCCCTGGCGCTGGCCCGGGACGGCGCCGCCGCCGAGCCCTCGTCCCCCGCCCGGCAGTCCCAGCTGCTGCGCACGGGCCGCGTACGCGCGCAGCTGTCCCCGGACCTGCTGCAGGGCTGGCCCAACCCGTTCCAGGACGTGATCTCGGTCCGGTTCCAGGTACCGGCCACCATCGGCGAGGCCTTCGTCTGGGACGAGGCCGACGACTGGCCCGCCGGCCTGGACCTGGCCGCGCCGGTGCCCTGGAAGCAGGGCTCGCCCGGGGCCACGGTGAAGGTCTACACCATGAGCGGGCAGGAGTTGGTGACCCTGTTCTCCGGCGACACGGGTCCGGGCGAGACGGTGCTGACCTGGGACGGCACCGACGCCTACGGCCGCAAGATGGCTTCCGGCACGTACTTCTGTAAGCTGCAGCTGGACGAATGGAGCGTCACCCGCCGCCTCGTCTACCTCCGTTGACACCGCGGTTTTTAGTATTTGACATTTCGGGGTGTGGGCGACGATGCGGGCCTCCACCATCGCCCCGCTATGTCGCGTTCCAGGAACATGATGGAGCCCGGAGGGCCTGCCGGTTGATCGGTCATGCGAAAAAAACGTCAATAATCTTTGTTTTTTGATAGACACCACCCGAACCCCGACCGTAATATAGATTACGTCCGGAGCGGAATTTTGAGTTTATGTAACACCTTTGCGCTGCCCATCATGACGTCCATGCTGGGGGGTATTTAACGTGGAAGAACGATTGCAAGCAGTACGGGAGCCGTGGACC
>JBHEPC010000259.1:0-3736 GCA_046260475.1 Candidatus Krumholzibacteriia bacterium
GGTTGCGCGGCATGGTAGCATCGACGGGGCCGCATGTCATGGCAAGGCGGCCCGGGCGCCGCCGCCCGGACCGCCTGCCGCCGGTCACGGGGACCGTCAGCTCTCGACCTTGGGTTTCCACACCTCCCAGACGCGGCCCACCAGGTCCTCGCCCACCTGCAGGGCGGGCTCGCCGGGGCGCCAGCCGGCCGGGGTGGCCTCGGCGCCCTTGGTCCGGCGCACGTGCTGGAAGGCCTGCACCTGCCGGGTCAGCTCGGCGAAGTTGCGGCCCACCGGGGGCGTCAGCACCTCCATCGCCTGGATCACGCCGTCGGGGTCGATCAGGAAACGCCCGCGCACGTCCACGCCTCCGGCCTCGTCGTAGACCCCGTAGACCTTACCGATGCGGCCGCCCGCGTCCGAGAGCATGGGGAACGGCACCCCGCCCTCGACCATCTTGGCCAGCTCCTCGGCCTGCCAGATCTTGTGCACGAAGCGGCTGTCGGTGCTCACCGAGAGCACCTGCACGCCCAGCTTCACCAGCGCGTCATGATTGGCGGCGACCGCCGCCAGTTCGGTGGGTCAGACGAAGGTGAAGTCGCCCGGGTAGAAGCAGAGGACGACCCACTTGCCGCCGAAGTCCGAGAGCTTCAGGTTGTTGAAGCCGCCGTTCATATACGCCGACGCCTCGAAGTCGGGCGCCGGCTGGCCGACCATCACTTGCATTCGCGCACCTCCCGTGGTCTGCTCGGACTGGGCCTGGGCGGCCGTCTCCTCGGGGACGATGGGTCCCTGGGCCGTGGCGACACAGCCCTTGTGTTTCTGGGACACAATCCCACCTCCTTGCTGTGAAATGACTTACCGTGTCCGACGATAGCACGGATCGCGGCCGCGGAGGGAGAAAAAGCCTGACCCCGCGTGCCCTGGTGCAGAACCCCCTGATCCTGGCCTCGTTCGTCTCGCTGTCGGCGGTGCTGCTGCTGCTGGGCTGAGCGGCTGCCGGCAATCAAAACCCCGGCGGGAATCCGTTCCCACCGGGGTTCCGTGGCAATCCCTTGCCTCATTGCCGCTCCGTCGGGTGCCGGGCGACGCTCGGGTCGGTCAGGAGCAGCCGGTCGTGGCGCCGCAGTTGTTGCACTTGTAGCAGGCGCCGTTGCGCACGGTCACCGAGCCGCAATCGGGGCACGGCGGGCTGTCCGTATGGAACTGGCGGTCCGGGCGCTCCTCCTTCATGGTGATGCGGCCGGGGCCGCCGGCGGCGGCGGCCAGCGCCTTCTTGCCGGTCCCGGTGACCGCGGCGGCCTCGGCCGCCACCACCGCGCCGTCGGGCCGGGTGCCGTCGGCGTCGCCGGCGTGGTCCCCGAACTTCAGGTCCATCCAGCGGAAGATGTAGTCCATCACAGACTTGGCGATGGGGATCTCCTTGTTGCTGGTGAAACCGCTGGGCTCGAAGCGCGCGTGGCTGAACTTGTTGATCAGCACCTTCAGGGGCACGCCGTACTGCAGCATGATCGACACGCTGGTGGCGAAGCTGTCCATCAGGCCGCTGACCACCGACCCCTCCTTGGCCATGGAGATGAACATCTCGCCCGGCTTGCCGTTGGGGTACATCCCGATGGTGAGGTAGCCCTCGTGCCCGCTGATGGAGAACTTGTGGGTGATGGCCTGGCGCTCGTCCGGCAGGCGCACGCGCAGGGGTTTGGGCGGGGCCAGCAGCTCCTCCTTGGCCACCGCCTCCTTCTTGCGGCCCATGTTCAGCGGCTGCAGGCGCTTGCTGCCGTCGCGGTAGATGGCGACCGCCTTCAGCCCCATCTTCCAGGCCTCGATGTAGGTCTGCATGATCTCGTCGACCGTGGCGCCGGTCGGCATGTTCACGGTCTTGGAGATGGCGCCCGAGAGGAACGGCTGCACCGCCGACATCATGCGCAGGTGACCCATGTAGTGGATCGAGCGCTCGCCGTTGGCCGGCTTGAAGGCGCAGTCGAAGACCGGCAGGTGCTCCGGCTTCAGGTGCGGGGCGCCCTCGATGGTCTCGCAATCGTCGATCCAGTGGATGATGTCCTGGATCTGGGCGTCGTCGTAGCCCAGGCGCTCGAGCGCGTCGGGCACGCCGTTGTTGACGATCTTCATCATGCCGCCGTCCACCAGCTTCTTGTACTTCACCAGGGCGATGTCCGGTTCGACGCCCGTGGTGTCGCAGTCCATCATGAAGCCGATGGTGCCGGTCGGGGCGAGCACCGTGACCTGGCTGTTGCGGTAGCCGTAATCGTGGCCCAGGGTGTAGGCGTCGCGCCAGACGTTGTCCGCCGCGGCGCGCAGCTTCTCGGGCACGCGGTTGGCGTTGATGCCGTTGAGCGCGGCGCGGTGCATGCGGATCACCTCGAGCATGGGCTCGCGGTTCTCGGGGTAGCCGGCGAAGGGCCCCATGCCGCTGGCGATCTCGGCGGAGGTCAGGTAGGCCTGGCCGCACATCAGCGCGGTGATGGCCGCGGCGTAGTCCCGGCCCTCGTCGCTGTCGTAGGGCAGGCCGCGGTTCATCAGCAGCGCGCCCAGGTTGGCGAAGCCCAGGCCCAGGGGCCGGAAGCGGTGGCTGTTGGCCTCGATCTCCGGGCGGGGGTAGCTGCTGTTGCCGACGATGATCTCCATGGCCAACGTCAGCACCCGCACCGCGTAGCGGAAGGTCCCGGTGTCGAACTCGCCCTCGGGCGTGCGGAACTTCATCAGGTTCAGCGAGGCCAGGTTGCAGGCCGAGTTGTCCAGGAACATGTACTCGCTGCAGGGATTCGAGGCGCGGATGCGGTCGGTGTTCCGGCAGGTGTGCCAGTCGTTGATGGTGGTGTCGAACTGCATGCCCGGGTCGCCGCAGACGTGGGTGCCCTCGGCGATCTTGCGCATCAGGTGGCGGGCCTTGTAGGTGTCCATGGGCCGGCCGCCGCAGATGGCGCGGGTGGTCCAGTCGCCGTCCTCCTGCACCGCGCGCATGAACTCGTTGCTGACGCGGACGGAGTTGTTGCTGTTCTGGAAGAAGACCGAGTTGTAGGCCTCGCCGCCGAAGGATCCGTCGTAGCCGGCGTCGATCAGGGCCCAGGCCTTGCGCTCCTCGTTCACCTTGCAGTCGATGAACTCCTCGATGTCCGGGTGGTCGGCGTTCAGGATGACCATCTTGGCGGCGCGGCGGGTCTTGCCGCCGGATTTGATGACGCCGGCGAAGGCGTCGAAGCCGCGCATGAAGCTGACCGGCCCGGAGGCCTGGCCGCCGGCGGTCAGATGCTCGCGGCTCGAACGCAGGGCCGACAGGTTCGTGCCGGTGCCGCTGCCGTACTTGAAGAGCATGCCCTCGGTCTTGGCCAGGTCCAGGATGGAGGCCATGGAGTCCTCGACCGCGTTGATGAAGCAGGCCGAGCACTGGGGGCGCTTCTCGACGCCCACGTTGAACCACACGGGCGAGTTGAACGAGGCCAGCTGGTTGACCAGCAGGTAGGTCAGCTCGGCCTGGAAGGCCTCGGCGTCCCGGTCGGTGGCGAAGTAGCCGTCCTTCAGGCCCCAGCCGGTGACGGTGTCGACCACGCGCCCGACCAGCTGGCGCACCGAGGTCTCGCGCTCGGGGGTGCCCATACCGCCCCTGAAGTACTTCGAGACCACGACGTTGGTGGCCAGCTGGGTCCAGGACCGCGGGATCTCGCAGTCGTCCTGGCGGAACAGCGTCTCGCCCTTGTCGTTGGCGATGATCGCGGTGCGCTGTTCCCAGGCGATGGCG
>JBHEPC010000423.1:0-15747 GCA_046260475.1 Candidatus Krumholzibacteriia bacterium
GGCCGGCCTTCGCCTCGCTCCAGCGCGAGGTGATGGCGCCCTACGCGCGGCGGCGGGCGGTGATGGTCGAGGCTCTCGAGGCTGCGGGCTTCGACGTTTTCCCTGCCGGGGCCACCTTCTACGTCTGGGCGCGGGTGCCCGACGGCGGCGCCTCGGCGGAATTCTGCCGGCGCGTGCTGGCGGAGATCGACGTGGTCGCCACGCCCGGCCTGGGCTTCGGCAGCGGCGGCGAGGGCTGGTTCCGCCTCAGCCTGACCGCGGCGGACGCGGACGTGGCCGAGGGCGCACGGCGCTTCCGGAAGTGGCGCTGATGGACCGCATCAGCCTGCACGGCATCGACGTCTACGCCCACCACGGCGTGCATCCGGCCGAACGGGAGCTGGGCCAGCGCTTCGTCATCGACGTGGACCTGTGGGCCGACTGCGAGGGGGCGGCCGCCGGGGACGACCTGGCGCAGGCCGTGGACTACACCGCGGTGCACCGCTGCGTCCGCGCCGCCGCGGCCGACGTGCGCTGCCACCTGATCGAGGCGGTGGCCGACCGCGTGTGCCTGGCCCTTTTGGCGGGCTTTGCCGTGACGCGCGTGGCCGTGACCGTGCACAAGCCGAACCCGCCGATCCCCAACTTCCTGGGCAAGGCTTCAGTGACCCTGACGCGGGACCAGGCGTGGCTGGCGGGACGCGGCGGGGGGCGGCCGTGAGCGCGGCCGCGGTCTACGTCGGCCTGGGGAGCAACCAGGGCGACCGCCCGGGGCACCTGCGGCAGGCGGCCCGGGCGCTGGCCGAGCACCCGGACTTCACCCTGACCGCCCTGAGCGGCGTCTGGGAGACCGAGTACGTGGGGCCGGGCAGCCAGGACCCCTACCTGAATGCCTGCGCGGCGCTGCGCACGGCCCTCGGCCCGGCGGCGGTGGTGGCGGCGCTGAAGGCCCTGGAGGCGGCGGCGGGCCGGGCCCCGGACGGGCACCTGCAGCCCCGGCCCCTGGACCTGGACCTGCTGCTGTGGGGGGACTTCCACGGTCGGGACGGGCCGATCACGGTGCCCCACCCGCGGGCCCGGGAGCGGGCCTTCGTGCTGGAGCCCCTGGCCCAGATCGCACCGGAGGCCAGGTTCCCCGATTCGGGGGAGACAGTAGCCGCCGCGTGTGCGAACATCCGGCGCAAACCGGGCCCCTGGGTGCGCCTGTTGGAGGGGTGCGCCCTGACCCCGGTCCGGCGGGACGACGGCAAGGAGGAGCGGGGTGCTGCCCTGGCGGTACATCGTCGTTGAAGGCGTCATCGGGGTGGGCAAGACCAGCCTGGCCAAGCTGCTGGCCACGCGGGCGGGCGCGCGCCTGAACCTGGAGGTGGTGGAGGAGAATCCCTTCCTCTCGAAGTTCTACGGCAACCGGTCGGCCTACGCCTTCCAGACCCAGATCTTCTTCCTCCTGAGCCGCTTCCGCCAGCAGCAGAAGCTTTTCCAGGACGAGCTGTTCCGCAGCATCCTGGTCTCGGACTACCTCTTCGCCAAGGACCGGATCTTCGCCAACCTGAACCTGGGGGACGACGAGCTGGTGCTGTACAACCAGCTGGCGACGATCCTCGAGCAGCGGGTCATGAAGCCGGACCTGGTGATCTACCTGCAGGCGCGCACCGAGGTGCTGCTGCAGCGCATCCACTGGCGCGGTCGCTCCTTCGAGCAGGACATGGAGCCGGGCTACCTGGAGGCGCTGGGCGCGGCCTACAGCTATTATTTCCACCACTACAAGGAATCGCCCCTGCTGGTGGTGAACACGGACAACCTGGATTTCGTGAACGTGCCCGGGGATTTCGAGCTGTTGCACGAGCAGCTCGCCGAGGAGTTCACGGGCACGCGCTACTTCGCGCCGGATCCGCGCGCCTGACGCGCCGGCCGCGCCGAACGGGCGGCGCCGTGATCCGGGGAAAGGCGGCGGACATGGCCGACGGCGGCCGCACCCTCACCCTCGACGTCTTCGCCCGCGCCAAGCAGGCGGGCCGCAAGCTCGTGGTGCTGACCGCCTACGACGCGGCCAGCGCCCGCATTGCCGCCGCCGGGGGCGCCGACGCCCTGCTGGTGGGCGACTCGCTGGGCATGGTGGTCATGGGGCACGAGACGACCCTGCCGGTGGGCCTGGAGGCGATGCTCCACCACACGGCCGCCGTCGTGCGGACCCGGCCCGGGCGGCCCGTCGTCGCGGACATGCCCTACGGCAGCTTCCACGTGGACCCCGTGCGCACGGTCGAGGCGGGCCTGCGCCTGGTCAAGGAGGGCGGCGCGTCGGCCGTCAAGGTCGAGGGCGGGCGCACGCGCGCGGCGCATCTGGCGGCCCTGCTGGCGGCCGAGATCCCCGTCATGGGTCACCTGGGCCTGACGCCCCAGTCGGTGAACCGGTTCGGCGGCTGGAAGGTGCAGGGGCGCGGGGCGGCGGCGGCCGCGCAGCTGCGGCAGGAAGCCCGCTGGCTGCAGGAGGCGGGCTGCTTCGCCCTGGTCCTCGAATGCATCCCGCCCGCCCTGGCGGCGCAGATCAGCGGCGAGCTCGCGATCCCCACCATCGGCATCGGGGCCGGCGCCGGCTGCGACGGGCAGGTGCTGGTCTTCCACGATCTGCTGGGGCTAAGCGACGGGCGGCCGCCGCGCTTCGTCAAGCGCTACGCCGACCTGGGCGGCCTGGGCACCGAGGCGGTGGCCCGCTGGGCGGCCGACGTGCGGGCCGGCGCCTTCCCCGCTCCGGAGCACACCTACGCGGACGAGAAGCCCGCGCCGGCGCCCGCGGCGGACGGCGGGGCGGACGGCGGGGCGGACGCGTGAGGATCCTGCGCTGCCGCGCGGACCTGGCCGCCCTGGACGAGCTGCGGGGCGAGCGGCCCCTGGTGCTGGTGCCCACCATGGGGGCCCTGCACGAGGGGCACCTGAGCCTGGTGCGCCGCGGGGCGACGGCAGGTCCGGTGGTCGTGTCGATCTTCGTCAACCCGACCCAGTTCGGGCCGGGCGAGGACTACGCGGCCTACCCGCGGGACCTGGACCGGGACCTCGCGCTGCTGGGGCCCCTGGCGCCGGCGGCGATCTTCGTGCCGGAGGTGGCCACGCTCTACCCCCAGCCCGGCGGGGTCACGGTGCAGCCGGGGCGGCGGGCCGAGGGCCTGTGCGGCACCGGGCGGCCGGGGCACTTCGGCGGCGTGCTGACGGTGGTGGCCAAGCTCTTCGGCCTGGTGCGGCCCGACGTAGCCGTGTTCGGGCGCAAGGACGCGCAGCAGTGCCTGGTGATCGCCGAGATGGTGCGCGACCTGATGCTGCCGGTGCGGCTGGTGGACGCACCCACGATGCGCGAGCCCGACGGCCTGGCCATGTCGTCCCGCAACCGGTACCTCGAGGGCGACGCCCGCCGGCGGGCCGGCTGCCTGGCGCGGGCCCTGGACCGGGCGCACCGGCTGGTCGCCGGGGGCGAGCGGGACACGGCTGCGGTGGTGGCGGCGATGATGCGGATCCTGGGCGAGGCCGACCGCGTCGAGTACGCGGCGGTACGTCGCCTGGACGACTGGAGCGAGCCGGCGCGGCTGGCTGGGCCCACCCTGCTGGCGGTGGCGGCCCGGGTCGGCCCCACGCGGCTGATCGACAACCTGGTGCTGGACATCACCGGGGCGGGGGTCGCCGAACGCCCGCTGCTCGGTGGGGGGGACGAGGCATGAACGACCGCAGGGAACGCGCCGGCGTGGAGGCCGTGGTGTTGGCCGCCGGCAAGGGCACGCGCATGAAGTCGGACCTGGCCAAGGTGCTGCACCACCTCGCCGGCCGCCCGCTGCTGGACCACGTGCTGGACACGGTGGCGGCCGTGGGCATCGGCCACACCGTGGTGGTGGTGGGGCACCAGGCGGACGCCGTGCAGGCGGCCTGCGCGCGTCCGGGCCTGGACTTCGCGCTGCAGCGGCCCCAGCTGGGCACCGGCCACGCGGTGCAGGTGGCGGTGCCCGCGCTGCACGGCGGCGGCCTGACGGTGGTGCTGGCCGGGGACGTGCCCCTGCTGCGGCCGGCGACCCTGGCCCGGCTGGTGGACGGGGCCGCGGCCTCGGGGGCGGCGGCCACGGTCCTGACCTGCGTGGTCCGGGACGCGGGGGCCTACGGCCGCATCGTCAAGGACGCGGCCGGCCGGGTGGTGCGCATCGTGGAGGCCCGGGACGCGACGCCCCAGGAGCTGGCCATCGGGGAGTACAACACCGGCGTCTTCTGCTTCCGCACCGAACGACTGATCGAGGCCCTGGCCAACCTCGCCCCCGACAACGACCAGGGCGAGTACTACCTGACCGACACGGTGGCTTGGCTCGTGGGTGCCGGCCAAGAGGTGGCCGCCGTGGCGACGGACGACCCCGGCGAGGTCGTGGGCATCAACACCGTGGCCGAGCTGGCGGAAGCCGAGCGTCTGCTGCGGACGCGAGGGCAGTGACGTGGACCGCCTTTGCACACCCTGGAGGTTCGCCTACGTGAGCGGGCACGAGAAGACCGAGGGCTGCGTCTTTTGCGCCATCCCCGCCGGGGACGAGGCCGAGACCTACCTGCTGCACCGGGGGGCCCACTGGTACGTGGTGCTGAACCGCTACCCCTACAACGGAGGCCATCTGCTGCTGGTCCTGAACCGCCACGCGGCGACCCTGGGCGAGTGCTCCCCGGAGGAACTGCAGGAGATGGCGCGGCTGCTGGCGCTGATGGAGCGGGCCGTGCTGGAGTGCTTCAATCCCGACGGGCTGAACTGCGGCTACAACGGTGGCCGCAGCGCCGGCGCCGGCATCCCCGAGCACCTGCACCTGCACATGCTGCCGCGCTGGGCCGGGGACACGAACTTCATGAGCACCATCGGCGAGACCAGGGTCATGCCCCTGACCCTGGACCAGGCCTGGGGCAGGCTGCGGCCGGTGCTGGCACGCCTGGTCGGGGCCGACGCGTGAGGCGCAACCTCTGGCTGTCGCTGGCGGTGGTCCTGTGCGCCGTCTCCCTGTGGGCGGGGGTGCGGGGGCGCGACCGGGCGCCGGCGGACGGGGCGGCGGCCGCCGTTGCGGAAGGGCCGGTGCACCTGCGGGTGCTGAACGCCACCGGCCAGGCCGGACTGGCCCGCGACCTGGGCCTGGCCCTGGGCGCGGCGGGGCTGGTAATCGGCGGGGTGGGCAACGCCCCGGCGCCCGCGCCCGCGGCGACCCTGCTCGTGAACAGGCGTTTGCCGGAGGCGGCGGCCCGGCGCCTGGCGGAGCGCCTGGGTGGGCTGCCGGTGGTGCGGGAGTGGGACGACCGCTGCAGCGAGGACGCGGTGCTGGTGCTGGGGGCGGATTGGCGGCGGGTGCGCGACGCCCTGGCCGCGGCGCCCTGACCCGGGCCGCCGGGGCCCCGGGAAAAGAATTGGTTCGCGCCGCGGGCGCGCACTATCATGGACGTCCGGCGCGGCAACGCGCCCGGCAACGGACCGACGCGAAGGCGAGGAGCGCATGCGCAAGTCCCTCGGCACGGTGGTGCTGACCCTGCTGTTGGGCGTCCTGATCGGCGCCATCTTCAGCGAGGTGATCGGCCTGTTCCTCGAGGAGGGGACAGTGCCCCACCAGCTCTTCGTGCGCTACGTGCCCTTCGGGCTACCGACGGCCCATGTGAACCTGGTCATCCTCGAGGTGATATTCGGGTTCCAGCTGCATTTCAACCTGATGAGCGTGATCGGCGTCTTCATCGCCTCGCAGATCCTCAGGTGGTACCGCTAGACCTCGGAGGTCCGGCCATGACCCTGCCCCTTGCGATCATCCCCGGCGTCACGGGCGGCTGGGAGCTGCTGCTGATCCTGGCCCTGGTGCTGCTGCTGTTCGGTCCCAAGCGCCTGCCCGAGATCGCCGAGGCCATGGGCAAGTCCATCCGCAAGTTCAAGTCCGCGACCCAGTCGGCCTCCGACGAGGTCAAGCGCGAGATCGACGACGCGACCCGCGCCGCCAGGTCCGAGCCCGGGCCCGAGTCCGGACCCGAGCGCCGGGATGAGCGCCGCGATGAGCGCCGCGATGAGCGCCGGGACGAGCGCCGGGACGAGCGCCGGGAAGAACGCCGCGACGACGAGCCCCGCCCCTGATCCGCGGCGCAGGAGGCAGGAGGCCCGCGTGAACCTCGCCCAGCTCCTGGACCAGCTCCGCACGGACGAGCGCTTCCTGCGCAACGTCACGCGCTGGCAGGTGCTGCCGCCCGAGCCGGCCCGCTGGGCGGATATCCCCGCGGAGCTGGACCCGCGCCTGGCGGCGGTGCTGGCGGCGCGGGGCATCGAGCGCCTCTACAGCCACCAGGCCGAGGCGGTGCGGCTGGCCCTTCAGGGCCGCTCGCTGGTGGTGCCCACGCCGACGGCCAGCGGCAAGACGCTGTGCTACAACCTGCCCGTGCTGGACACGATCCTGCGCGAACCCCAAGCCAGGGCCCTGTACCTGTTCCCCACCAAGGCCCTCAGCCAGGACCAGATGCACGAGGTGCACGGGCTGGTCACCGAACTGGGCGCGGACATCAGGACCTTCACCTTCGACGGCGACACCCCCGAGACCGCACGGCGGGCCATCCGCTCCAGCGGCCACATCGTGGTCACCAACCCGGATATGCTGCACCAGGGCATCCTGCCCCACCACACCCTGTGGGTGAAGCTCTTCGAGAACCTGCGCTACGTGGTCGTCGACGAGGTGCACCATTACCGCGGCGTCTTCGGCAGCCACGTGGCCAACGTGCTGCGGCGGCTGCAGCGCATCGCCCGCTTCTACGGCGCCGACCCCGTGTTCATCTGCTGCTCGGCGACCATCGCCAACCCGCAGGAGCTCGCGGAGCGGCTGACCGGCCGCGAGGTCGTCGCCGTCGACCGCAACGGCGCGCCGCGGGGCGAGAAGCACTTCATCTTCTACAACCCGCCGGTGGTGAACGCCGAGCTGGGCATCCGCCAGTCGGTGGTCAAGACCACCCGCGCCGTGGCCGAGCGCTTCATGGGCACCGGCTGCCAGATGATCGTCTTCGCCCGCAGCCGCATGCGGGTCGAGCTGCTGCTGACCTACCTGGAGAAGGCGGGCCGGCGGGTGGGGATCAGAAGCGGAGACGTGCGCGGCTACCGGGGCGGCTACCTGCCGGGCGAGCGCCGGGCCATCGAGCAGGGCCTGCGCGACGGCAGCGTCACCACCGTCGTCTCGACCAACGCCCTGGAGCTGGGCATCGACATCGGGCGCCTGGACGTGTGCATCATGGCGGGGTACGCCGGCACCATCGCCAGCACCTGGCAGCAGGCCGGCCGTGCGGGCCGGCGCCAGAACCTCAGCTGCGTCGTGCTGGTCGCCTCCAGCAGCCCGGCCGACCAGTACATCGTCACCAACCCCGACTACTTCTTCGGCCGCAGCCCCGAGCACGCCACCCTGGACCCGGACAACCTGGTGATCCTGATGAGCCACCTGAAGTGCGCGGCCTTCGAGCTGCCGTTCATGGCGGACGAGCGCTACGGGGGACAACCGGTCCAGGAGATCCTCGCCTACCTCGCCGACCAGGGCGTGCTGCACCGCAGCGGCGACCGCTTCCACTGGATGGCCGACACCTACCCCGCCGAGGACGTGAGCCTGCGCAGCGCGGCGCCCGACAACGTGGTGATCATCGACGGCTCCGTGCCCGGCGGCCGCGTCATCGGCGAGATGGACCTGTTCAGCGCCCAGGAGATGCTCCACGACGATGCCGTCTACATCCACGGTGCCCAGCAGCACCACGTCGACCGGCTGGACTGGGAGCGGCGCGAGGCCCACGTGCAGCCGGTGGTGGTGGACTACTACACCGACGCCCAGCGCAAGAGCGAGCTGAAGACCTTGACGGCGGACCAGGAGCGTCCGTTCACCTGCGGCCGGCTGGCCGTCGGCGAGGTCGGGCTGATCAGCAAGGTCACGGTCTACAAGAAGATCAAGCTGGGCAGCCACGAGAACGTGGGCGCGGGCCGCGTCCACCTGCCGGAGATGGAGATGCACACCACCAGCTTCTGGTGGGAGCTGCCCGACGGCCTGGACGCGGAGTTGGCCGGGCAGGGCCGCGACCTGGGCGACGCGCTCAAGGGGCTGGCCCACCTGCTGGGCCGCGTGGCGCCGGTCTTCGTCATGGCCGACCCGTCGGACCTGCACGCCACCGCGATGGTGCGCTCGCCCTTCACCGGCCTGCCGACCCTCTACATCTACGACTCCTTCCCGGGGGGCGTGGGCTTCGCCCGGCGCATCTTCGACCAGTTCGAGGAGATCTGCGCCGCGGCCCTCAGCCACGCCCGCGGCTGCCCCTGCGGCGTGGGCTGCCCTTCCTGCGTGGGCGCCCGGGTCGAGTCGGGCAGCACCGCCCGCGACGGCGCCGCCTGGCTGCTGTCCCGGGCGGCCGGCGCCGCCGGGGCCTGAGGTGGACCTGCGCCGCAGACTGGCGCGGCTGGACGGGCTGACCCGGCGGCCGCAAGAGACGCCCCGGCCGGCGGGCGGCGCCCCGGCCTGCGGGCCCGAGGCCCTGGGCCTGGTGGACGACCCCCGGGGCGGTCCGTGGCGGCGCCGTGTCCGTGTGGACCTGCCCCCGCCGCCCGGCCTGCCGGACCTGGCGGGGCTGCTGCCGCCCCACTGGCTCCAGTCGGCTGCGCCGGACGACCTGCTCTTCCTCGACACCGAGACCACCGGCCTGGCCGGGGGCACCGGCACCCTGGCCTTCCTGGTGGGCCTGGCGTGGTGGGAGGAAGGCGGTCTGCAGGTGGAGCAGCATTTCCTGCCGGGGCCCGAGCACGAGGACGCCCTGCTGGCGGCGGTGGCCGCCGCGGCCGCGGACCGGCGCGTTGTCGTCTCGTTCAACGGCGCGTCCTTCGACTGGCCCCTGCTGCGCACGCGGGCCCTGCTGAACCGGCGGCCCGATCCGTTGGCGCACCTGGCGGGGTGGGACCTGCTGGTGCCGGCGCGCCGCCTCTGGGGGCGCCTGTTGCCGGACTGCCGCCAGCAGACCCTCGAGACGGAGATCTGCGGCCAGGTCCGCGGGCCGGGCGACATCCCCGGCGAGCGCATTCCCCAGGCCTGGTTCGATTTCCTGGCCGGGGGCGATCCGGCGCCGCTGGGCTGCGTGCTGACCCACAACCTGCGGGACATGGAAGGCATGGCGCGGGTGCTGCTCGCCGTGGCCGCGGCGGCCGCCGGACTGGGCGCGCCGCCGCCGGCGGCGCCGGCGCCCGACTGGCGCCTGGCCTGGGCCTGCGGCCGCATCTGCGAGCGGCGGCGGGACCACGCGGCGGCGGCCGCCTGGCTGGCGCTGGCGGCGGCGGCGGATCGGACCGAGCAGCGTCTGCTGGCCGACGCCGTGCGGGTGCTCAAGCGCCTGGGCGAGTGGGAGGCGGCCCTGGCCCTGGTCGAGCGCGCCCTGGCGGCCGCGCCGCGGGCGGCCTGGCTGCACCGGGAGGCGGCCATCATCTGGGAACACCGCCTGGGCGACCCGCAGAAGGCCCTTGCCCACGCCCGCCTGACCGGTGATCATCGCCGCATCGCGCGGCTGGAGCGGCGGCGGCTGTCGTGCCGCCCGCGCGGGGAGGAACCATGAGCGGGATGACCAGGGCGGAGGCCCAGCTGCTGCTGGCGGGGATCCGCGTGCTGACCCACACGGGGCAGCGGCCGCCCACGCCGGAACAGGTGGCCGAGCTGCTGCAGATGCCGGCCAGCGCCGTGCGCCTGCAGCTGGCGCAGCTGGCGGACCTGGGCGCGGTGGCGCTGCTGACGAGCGCCTTCGAGACCCACACCGAGGTGCGGGACCACCTGGCGGTGGAGCAGCTGCCCGAGGCGGCGGGACCGGCCATCGCCGAGGACCTGGAGGCCTTCGACCGGCGCAAGCGCGAGGAGCAGTCGAAGATGGCGCACCTGTTCGACTCGGGGGAGCATGACCAGCGGCAGCAGGACAAGCTGCGGCGGATGGAGCAGGACCTCGCCTCGTTCCGCCGGAAGAAACCCGCCAACCCCTTCGGCGACGACTGAGCCACCGTCGGGCGCCCCGCCCCGCCCGCGTGCGACGAAGCCCGGACCGCAAGGTCCGGGCTTCGTGTCGCTACCAGTCGGTGGTTGCGCAGGCGATCAGACGCCCATGCCCAGGGCGGCGCGGTGGTCCTCGATCTGCGCGGCCTCCTGCCGCTCTGCCAGCCACTGCTCGACGATCTCGGCCTGGCGGTTCTGCAGCAGGGCCGCGCGAATGCCCTCGCGGCGGGCGGCGAAATCGGCCTCGTCGAAGGGCGCGATCCACAGGGGGACCAGGGCGTAGAGGCCGCGCGGCGTCTCCACCTCGGGGACCAGTTGGCCCACCGTGCCGTTGATGGCGGCGGCGTTGAAGGGCGTGCCGTAGCCGATGTCCGTCACGTTGGCGTTGATGGTGAAGGTGTCGGTCACCGCGTGGGCCAAGCCGTGATTGCCCGCGGCCACGGCCATGTCCGTGCCCATCTGCACCTCGCCCACGGCCGGTCCCAGCTTGGCCCGCACCGCGGTGCGGCTGTGGTCCTGGCGCACGGCCAGGGCCACCTGCCCGCGCACGTCCGCCAGGGGGGCGGGGCCGGCGGGCAGCGCCTCGACCTTGTGCACGACGTAGTAGAACTGCTCGTTCTCGAAGACCGGGCTGACGGCGCCGGGCTCGGCGGCGTGGGCCCAGCTGCCGCCGGCCAGGGTCATCGCGAGGCCCGGGACGTCGCGGCCGGCCACGAAGGGCTCGGGCTCCACCAGGTCCATGGCCTCGGCCTCGGCGGTGGCGGCGAAGCTGCCGCCGTCGACCCGGGCGCGGAAGGCTTCGGCGGCTTCACGCAGCAGGTCCAGGGTGGCCGGGCCCGGGGTGACCTTCAGCAGGATGTGGCGGGCGTGGACCTGGTAGACCTCGTCCGTGTCCTTGTCCCGGTCCTGGGCGAGGACCTCGATCAGGTGCCAGCCGAACTGCGTGCGCACCGGCTGGGAAACCTCGCCCACGGGCAGGGAGAAGGCGACCTCGGTGAAGGGCTCGACCATGCGGTTGCGGTCGAAGGTGCCCAGGTCGCCGCCGTTGCGGGCGGTGCCGTCGTCGCTGTACTCGGCGGCGGCGGTGGCGAAGTCCTTCTTGCCCGAGACGATCTCCTCGCGGATGTCGGCCATGAAGGCGCGGATCTCCTCGTAGTCGGTCTCGCTGGCCTCCTTGGCCAAACGCACCGCCTGGACGCGGGCCCGGGCGGGGCGGCGGTAGTCGTCGGGGTGGGCGTCGTACCAGGCCCCGATCGCCTCGCCCGTGGGCTCGAAGCCGTCGTCCAGAGCGGCGAAGGCCAGGCCCATGTACTCGGCGACGGCACGGCCGGTCTGGCGCACGTACTCCTCGCGCACCTCCTCGTCGCTGACGAAGGCGTCGGCGGCGATCTCGTCCATCAGCTTCATGCGCGGCAGGTACACGGTGCGCACGAAGTCCTCGGCCCGGCTCCAGTCGGCCTCGGGATTCTGCAGGTCGGCGAAATAGCGCTCCAGGTCGATGGCGCCGTTCTCGTCGCGGTACGCGTTCAGCAGTTCCATGGGCGGGTTGTTCTGGAACGCGTCCAGCACCTCCTGGTCGCTGACCTTGATCTTCCGCTTGGCGATGGCCTCCTCCACCAGCGCGTTGCGGACCATCTCCTGCCAGGCGCGCTCGCGGGCGGCGGCGTACTGGTTGGCGTTCAGCTCGCCCCCCGGCGTCTGCTGCCGCATGAGCGCCGTCTGCTGGCGCACCGTGAAGTCGTAGTCCTGCGAGGAGAGGGCCCGGCCGTTGACCGAACCGATCACCCCGGTCTCGTAGGGGTTCGAGCCGGGCGCCTGGCAGCCGCGGCCGGTCAGGCCGCCCAGCCCCAGGAACAGGAAGAAGCTGCCGGCGATCACCCAGTAGAAGACCTTGGCCTTCGAGCGAAGTAGCTTGAACATCGTGGACATCCCCTCGGCATGGTCATGCCGTGCGACGGACAAACGCAGGCGCGGCCGGACCCGGAGGCCGGCCGGCGCGGGAAACGATTCCCCAAGATGGGCCAAAAGCCGGAAATTCTCAAGTGCCGGTTGCCGGTGCGGACCAAATCTGGCACCGTGACCCGCAAGGCACCTGTCCCGGACGAGCGGGTGCGGGAAGGCGGATCATGGGCAATCCTGGGGTGGTGGCCCTGCTGGCGGGCCTGGCGGCCCAGGCGACGAAGGTCCTGTGGGAGGCGCTGGTGCGGCGGCGCTGGCGCCCGGGCCTGTTCTTCAGCAACGGGGGCATGCCCAGTTCGCACACGGCCACCGTGACCGCCCTGACGCTGTTGGTCGGGGTCAGCGAGGGCTGGCAGGCCCCCGTGACGGGCCTGGTGATCATCTTCGCCCTGTACGTGATGCTGGAGGCCACGGGGCTGCGCCAGGAGATCGGGCAGCAGGCCCAGGTGCTGAACGAGCTGATGGACCGGGCGCTGGCCGGCGACCCGCCCGACCGGCGCCGCCTGCGGGAACTGGTGGGGCACACCTGGGAGGAGGTGGCCGGCGGTCTGGTGTTCGGCGCGGTCTTCGTCCTTGTGTGGCTGCGCCTGGCCCCCGGGGCGTAGGGGAGTCTTTAAGGTTTTCATTAAAAACCGTTGACACGCCGGGTCACCACGGTATAGTCCGGCCGGACAGGGGGCGTGGCCGCCGGTTGCGGCAGGGCACGCCGGCCTTTCGACATAGATCGCCAGGGTCCGGACACGGAACGTCCGGAGCGGCTGAGTCCGCCCTCGTCGAAAGGATTCGGGATGAGAGTCATCGCCATCGCCAACCAGAAGGGTGGCTGCGGCAAGACGACCACCGCGACCAACCTCGCCGCCGCCCTCGCCCTTGACGCCAAGCGCGTCCTGCTCATCGACAACGACCCCCAGGGTCACGCCACCTTGGCCTTCGGGTTCCGGGAACGGGATTTCTCCCTGAGCACCTACGACCTGTACCTGACCAGCGACATCCACGTCCAGGATGCGTTCCTGGAGGCGGGGGAGAACCTGCACCTGGTGCCGGCCGGCGTCGAGTTGGCCGCGGTGGAGCAGGCGCTGGCCCGCCAGCCGCAGAAGGAGCGGCGCCTGCAGGACAAGCTCAGGCGCAGCGCCTTGCCCTACGACTACGTGCTGATCGACTGCCCACCGTCGGTCAGCCTGCTGACGTTCAACGCCCTGCTGGCCTGCGGCGAGGTGCTGATTCCCGTCGACCCCAGCGTCTTCAGCCTGCAGGCGGCCCGCAAGATGCACGAGACCCTGACCGTGCTGCGGGAGCAGCGGGGCCACGACGTGGTGCCGCGGGTGCTGATGTGCGATTTCGACACCCGGCCGCGGTTCGTGCGCACGCTGATGGCCGAGCTGGACGCCCTCTACGAGACCGAGCTGCTGGACACCATCGTGCACCACACCGTGCGCTTCCGCGAGGCGGTGGGGGCCGGGGCGCCGATCGTGCGCCTGGATCCCGAGTCCCGGGGCGCGGTGGACTTCCGCTGCCTGGCCCGGGAGATCATCGCCGAGGAGGTGGACGTCACCGTCACCGCCGTCGACCACTGGGTGGCGCTGCTGCATGGGCCCCAGGCGACGGGCGCGGGCACCCGCTTCGAGGCGGACTTCCCCCGGGCGAAGTCGGTGCGCATCACCGGCACGTTCTGCGACTGGTCGGCCAAGGGGCTGCCCCTGGCGCGGCGCGAGGACGGCATCTGGGAATGCCAGCTGGCCCTCGAGCCCGGACGGCACGAGTACCGCTTCATCGTGGACGGCGCCTGGCTGCCCGATCCCCACAACACGGCCTCGGCACCCAACGAGTTCGGAGGCGTCAACAGCCTCTGCCTGGTGGGTTGAGGCCAAGCCGGACGGAGCCGCTGCCATGACCCGGCAATCCCCGCGCGCCGCCGGCACCGGCCGGCGGCATCACATCGCCGACGTGGCCCACCACTTCCTCGGCGATGGCGCGGCCGGCGCGGGTCCGTCCGGGACGGCGGTCGTGGTGGCCGCGGCCGAGCCCCTGCCCCTGACCGCGTTCGTGGCCGCCGGTGCCGCCCGGGCCGGGGCGATCCGCAGCGGCACGCCCTGGGGGCTGCTGGAGGAGGGGAACCCCGCGTGGTCGGCGCGCGCCCACCTGGCCGGCGACCCGCGGATACGGCTGCTGGTGGCGGACGGGTTCGAGCGCCACGAGGCCCGCGACCAGGGCCTGTGCTGGCACCTGGGGCCGGCGTCCGGGGATCGGCTCGATGCCTGGACCGGTGCCTGCCGCCTGCCGGGCTGCGTCCTGCCCACCGTCGGCCGGCCGGTCCACCTGTTCTGGTGCGTACCCGCCGACGCCGCCGCGGCGCTCTCGCCCCTGGGGCTGCTGGTGCGGTTGGCCGACCTGCTGGCGCCCGCGCACGTGGACCTGGTGGTCGCCCCCCGGGGTTGGCCGGTACGGCCGGCGACCGCACAGGCGGCGGGCGACCGCGCCCTGGCGCGCCTGCACGCGCGGTCGGCGGAACTCTGCGGTCGTCCTGTGCGGCTGGGCGTGGTCGCGCCGGGGATGGGCACGGCCGCCGCCGGGGCCCTGGTCAGCGGGTTCCTGCACGAGGCGGTCGCCGCCGCCGGAACCTGAGCCGGTTTTCGCCTTTACGCCGCGCCGCGCCCCGGCTAGCCTTGCCGCGCGTCCGGAACCGTCCGGACCACCGCAACAGGCGCGCCCGGTGACGGGGAGGACCGTGAGCACACCCATCGGCACCCTCATCCTCGCCGTCCTGCTGGCGGCCGTGCCGGCCCCCGCGGCCGACGACGGCGCCGCCGGCACCACCCTCGGCCACCCCGGCTACCTTGTCCTGGCCGGCGCGGCGGACACCACCGGCGTCTACCGCTGGCAGCGCGGACCCGGTCCCGGGCAGCGGTCCCTGGTCTGGGCCGACGGGCTGCTGACCTTGCCGGCGGGTCTGGCCCTGGAGGCCTTCGGGCCCCGGGACCTGGCCGTGGCCGCCGGGGCCGGCCTGACCGGCACGAGCGACGGCGGCGACCTCGTCTTCGCCGACGGCAGCTACGACGTCTCCGCGCCGGTGCTCCTGAGCGACGGGCAGGTCAGCCTCTACGCGGCCGCGGGCCGGTTGGAGATTCTTGGCGAGCGTATCCGCTACGTCCCGCCGCGGCAAGCGGACCGGGCCGACCCCCGCGCCGGCTTCGTGTTCCTGGCGGGTATGGTGCTGTTGGTGGTGGTGCTGCTGCGCCTGGCCCGGCGGCGGCGGCGGAGCGTCGGTCCGTGACCGGCGACCGCTGGACGCGGGCGTGCCTGGGCGCCGCGCTGCTGACCCTGCCCTGGATCGGCCTGGGGACGGTCCGGCTGTTGACCGGGCGCGATCTCGGCGCCGGCGTGCAGCCCAGTTGGCTGTTCCTGGCCGCGGCCACGGCGGGCCTGCTGTGGCGGCGGGCCGGCCGGCCGCCTCCGGTGCCCCGGCCGGTGGCGATCCTGGCGGGCGCGGCCGCGGCCGCGCTCGGGCTTTCGGCCTGCGGGCTCTGGATCGCCCCGGCGCCGGTGCCGCCGGCCGACGCCTGGCTGCGCTATGGCAAGCAGGTGGCGCAGCTGGCCATCATGGGGGCGTTCCTCGCCTGGCCGGCGTGGTGGGTGCGCGGCGCGGCGCGTTGGCGCTGGACCGCGCGCCTGGTTGTGGCCGGGGCCCTGCTGCAGGTGGGCTACGGGCTGCTCCAGGGTATCCACTGGTCCAGCCCCGGACCGCTGCTGCCGGTGCTGGAGCGCGTCTTCACCTCCAACCCCTCGATCCTCAGCGGCTCGG
>JBHEPC010000354.1:0-6055 GCA_046260475.1 Candidatus Krumholzibacteriia bacterium
TCGATCAGGGCGCTGAGCTGCTTCATGGCGTCAGACCTCGCCGCCGGTGGTGGTTTCGCCGGCGATCTCGCCGGCCATGGCCAGGGCGTACAGGGCGTAGAAAGCTGAAGCCTTCACCAGGTCGTCCACCGGCACCATCTCGTCCGGCGCGTGCGCCAGCACCTCGTTGCCGGGTCCGTAGCCGATCACGGGGATGCCGTACAGCCCGTTGATGGTCACCCCGTTGGTGGAGAAGGTCCACTTGTCCACCCGGGGCGGCGCGCCGAAGAGGGCCGCGTGCACGTCCACGCCCCGACGCACGGCCGGGTGGTCCTCTTCCAGCACCCAGGTGGGGAAGTAGCTCTCCATTCCGTACGCGAGGCCGGTGTAGGCCTGGCCGTCGTAGTGCAGCACCTCGACCCGGCCGCCGCAGGGGCCGACGGCCTCCTGCAGCTGGACGACCGCCGATTCCTTCGTCTCGCCCCGGGTCAGGCGCCGGTCCACGTGCAGGCGGGCGAAGTCGGCCACCGCGCACAGGGACGGGCTGGACGAGCGGATCTCCGTCACGGTGATCGAGCCCTTGCCCAGGAAGGGGTCGTCGGCCAGGCGCCCGTGCAGCTGTTCGATCTCGCGGCAGGCATTCGCCGCCCGGTAGATGGCGTTGTCGCCGCGCTCGGGGGCCGAGCCGTGGGCCGAGATGCCCTTGAACGTGACGGCCATCTCCATGCGCCCGCGCTGGCCGCGGTAGACGCCCAGGTCGGTGGGCTCGGTGCTGATCACCAGCTCCGGGCGCAGGCCCTCCTGTTCCACCAGGTACTTCCAGCACAGGCCGTCGCAGTCCTCCTCCATCACCGTGCCGGTGACCAGCAGGGTCAGGCGGTCGCCCAGGCCCAGCTCCTTGAGGATGCGCCCGGCGGTGACGAAGGCCGCGGCGCCGCCCTC
The DNA here is from genome assembly GCA_046260475.1 of Candidatus Krumholzibacteriia bacterium. Taxonomy (GTDB): domain Bacteria; phylum Krumholzibacteriota; class Krumholzibacteriia; order LZORAL124-64-63; family LZORAL124-64-63; genus JACZKN01. Next base: position 922 of record JBHEPC010000354.1, read on the forward strand.
CTGGTCCACGCTGCCGCGGCCGCGCACGAACCCGCCGCTGACGTCGCCGGCAAAGGGGTCGAAGCTCCAGTTGTCGCGGTTGCCCTCGCCGACGGTGTCCATGTGGGCGTCGATGGCCAGCACGCGGGGGCCGTTGCCGAGGCGGCCGATGACGTTGCCCAGGCCGTCGGTGCGCACCTCGTCGAAGCCGGCCTCGCGCAGCTGCCGCGCCAGCTCGGCGTTCACGTCCTGTTCCTGGCCGCTGCCGGAGCGGATGCGCACCAGGCGGCCCAGGTTGGCGGCGGTCTCGTCGCGGTACTTCTCGGCCAGCTGCAGCACGCGGGCGGCGTCGTTCATGGTGTGGTCTCCCCGGCGGCCGCAGCCGCCAGCAGCATGAGGGTGTGTTCGGGGGTCAGGGGCGCCGAGCGGGGCAGCGGAGCGTCCGGGCGGGCGGCCCGCAACGCGTCGGCCAGGGCGAAGAAGGCCGCGATGCCGTACATCAAAGGCGGCTCGCCCACCGCCTTGCTGCCCATCACCGCGCGTGGGTTCGCGTCCTCGAGGAAGCGCACGTCGAGAGTCCGGGGCATGAAATCCAGGTCCGGCACCTTGTAGCGGCCGGCCGAGTCGGTCAGCAGGCGGCCCTGGTCGTCCCAGGCCAGCTCTTCCAGCAGCAGCCAGCCCAGGCCCTGGGCCAGGCCGCCCTCGACCTGGCCCAGGTCGGTGGCGCGATCCAGGCTGGCGGCGGAGTCGTGCACCAGGCGCACGGCGTCCAGGGTGAAGGTGCCCAGCAGGCGGTCCAGGGTGACCTCGGCCACGGCGGTGCCGTAGACGTGGTAGGCGAAGGGCGTGCCCTTCCCGCGGTGGCGGTCGAAACCCAGGTGCGGCGTGGCGTAGTGGGCGTGGGCGGACAGGTCGGTGCGGCTCCAGTAGGCGGCCTGCACCAGCTCCTCCCAGCCCAGGTGGGTCGGCTTGCCGTCCCGATGGGCGCCGCCGCCCTTGATGGTGACGTCCGCGGGGTCGGCCCCCAGCTTGCGGGCCGCGGCCTGGCACAGCCGTTCGAGGATCTGCAGGCAGGCCAGGCGCGCCGCCTCGCCGTTGAGGTCGGCGCCGGTGCTGGCGGCGGTGGGGGAGGTGTTGGCCACGCGGGCGGTGTTGGCGGTCTCCACCTTGACCCGCGCCTCGGCCACGCCCAGGGTGCGGGCGGTCACCTTGCGGATCTTGCGGCTGACACCCTGGCCCATCTCCACCGCACCGGTGCTGACGCCCACGCTGCCGTCCTGGTAGACGTGGACCAGGGCCCCGGCCTGGTTGAGCGCCGCGTTGGTGAACGAGATGCCGAAGCAGACGGGCATCATCGCCACGCCGCGCTTGTGGCGGTCGTCGCCTGAGTTGTGGCGGTCGGCGGCCTGGCGCAGGGCCGCGAAGCCGAAGGCCCGGTCGGCCTCGTCCCAGCAGCGGCGGGCGCGGCAGCCGTCGGCGCTCTGCCCGTAGGGGAAGGCCGAGCCCTCGTCCAGCAGGTTGCGCCGCTGCAGTTGTTCGGTCGGCACCCCCATGACCCGGGCCGCGTGGGCCAGGGCGGTCTCGATGACGACCATGGCCTGGGGTCCGCCGAAGCCGCGGAAGGCCGTGTTCGAGAAGAGGTTGGTGCGGCAGCAGTGGCCGGTGGCGCGCACGTTGGGCACGGTGTAGCTGCCGGTGCTGTGGAAGAGGGTGCGCTCGAGGATCGCCGTGGAAAGGTCGGCGGTGGCGCCGGCGTTCTGGTAGTACGTGACCTCCCACGCGAGCAGCCGGCCGTCGGCGTCCAGGCCCAGGCGGTAGTCGGACGAGTAGGGGTGCCGCTTGCCGGTCATGGTCAGGTCGTCGGTGCGGTCCAGCACCAGGCGCACCGGGCGGCCGGTGGCCCGCGCGCCCAGGGCGGCCAGCACGGCCCAGGTGGTGGCCTGCTCCTCCTTGCCGCCGAAGGCGCCGCCCAGGCGGCGCACGTCCACCTCGACCGCGTGCATGGGCACGCCCAGCACCCGCGCCACCACCTTCTGCACCGCCGTGGGCGCCTGGGTGCCCGCGTGCAGCAGCAGCGTGCCGTCCTCCCGGGGCTCGGCCAGGGTGGCCTGGGTCTCCAGGTAGAGGTGCTCCTGGCCGCCGGTGTCGGCGCGGCCGGTGACCACGTGGGCACAGAGGTCCCAGGCGGTGTCCACGTCGCCGCAGGCGAAGGTGCGGGGCGGGACGATGTGGTGCCCCAGGGCCGCCGCCTCGCGGGCATCCAGCACCGCCGGCAGCTCTTCGATCTCCAGGACGATGAGCCGGCGGGCGCGCCGGGCCGTGTCCGCGTCGCGGGCCAGCACCACCGCCACCGGCTGGCCCACGCAGTGCACCTCGCCGGCGGCCAGGGCGGGCTCGTCCAGGATGATGGTGCCGGTCTGGTTCTCGCCGGGGATGTCGGCCGCCGTCAGCACCGCGACCACACCCTCGGCCGCCAAAGCGGCGCCGACGTCCAGCCGCGTGATGCGCCCGTGGGCGGCGGGCGAGCCCAGCACCGCGGCCTCCAGGCAGCCGGCGGGCGCGGGCAGGTCGTCGATGAAGACGGTCTCGCCGCGCACGTGCAGGTGCCGGTCGTCGCGGCTCATACCAGCTCCCCGCAGCGCACCGCGCCGGGCGCCAGTTCCAGCACGTGGGCCATGAGGATGCGCCCGGCCAGCAGCCGCTTGTAGGCCGCGGCGCCGCGCACGTCGTCGATGGGGGCGATCTCCCGGTCCAGGGCGCCCGCCGCGGCCAGGACCGCCGCCGCGTCCAGGGGCCGGCCCTCCAGCGCCGCGGCCGCGCCCTTGGCCAGCAGGGGCACCGGGGCCACGCCGCCCACGGCCAGGCGCGCCGTGCGCACCACGCCGCCGTCCAGCAGCAGCATGGCGCAGCTGGTGACGCTGGCGATGTCCAGGATGCGGCGCCGCGACACCTTCTGGAAGCTGAAGCGCGCCCCCGGCGGCGGCTGGGGCACGCGCACCGCGCGCACGACCTCGCCCGGGCGCAGGTCCAGCTCCTTGTAACCGCGGTAGAACGCGGCCAGGGGCACGCTGCGCCCGCTGCCGCGGGGGGAGGCCAGCTCCAGCACGGCGCCGGCCGCCAGCAGCACCATCACCAGGTCGGCGATGGGCGAGGCGTTGACGATGTTGCCCGCCACCGTGGCCCGGTTGCGGATCAGGGTCGAGCCGAACCAGGGCGCCATCTCCCGCAGCACCGGCAGCACCGCGGCTGCGTCGGCCGACTCGGCCAACTCGGTCACCGTCACGCCGCCGCCGATCACCAGGCCGTCCAGGTCGCGGGTCACGGTGCGCAGGTCGGGTCGGCGGGAGACGAAGACCGCGTCGCCGCCGGCCAGAGCCTCGCGGCGCTGCACCAAAAGGTCGGTGCCGCCCGCCATCAGGGGCGCGTCCGCGGGCGCGGCGGGCCATGGGCCCAGGGCCGCCAGCTGCGCCCCGGCGTCCAGGAACGACGCCGGCAGCAGGCCGGCCGCGACCAGCCGGGGCACCCGCGCCGGGCCGGTGTCCAGGCGGCCGGGCAGCTCCTCGCACAGGCGGGTGACCGCCCGCAGGATGGAGGCGTAGCCGGTGCAGCGGCACAGATTGCCGTCGATGGCGGCGACCGCATCGCCCACGGCGAAGCCGGCGCTGGTCAGGAAGAACCCCGTCAACGAGACCACGAAGCCCGAGAAGCAGAACCCGCACTGGGGCGCGCCCTCGTCCACCAGGGCCTGCTGGATGGGATTGAGACCTGCGGGCGGGTTCAAGCCTTCGATGGTGACCAGGTGGCGCCCGGCCAGCTCGCCCACCGGCAGCAGGCAGGAGGCGACCGCGCGGTAACGCACGCCGCCCGGGGCGGGCTCGCCCAGCAGCACGGCGCAGGCGCCGCACTCGCCCTCGTTGCAGCCCTCGCGGGTGCCGGTCAATTGCCGCTCGCGGCGCAGCCAGGCCAGGGTGGACAGGCCCAGGGGCGCAGTCACCTCGGCCGGCCGGTCGTTCAGGAGGAAGCGCACCCTGCCCATCACGACTCCTTCGTGAAGGGGTCGATGCCCAGGTGGTCGTGCTCGCCTTCGCCGGTGAGCGCGGCCTGCATTTCGGCCGCCACCGCCAGGGCGATGGCCGCGGGCGAGCGCCCGCCCAGGCGCAGGCCGGCCGGGGCGCGCACGCCCTGCAGCAGCGCCGCGTCGCCCAGCTCGTCCCGCAGGGCGCGGGCCATGACCCGCCACTTGCGGGTCGAGGCGATCAGGCCCAGGTACCAGGGCCGCGCGCCGGAGCCCAGCACGGCGGCCAGCACCCGCTGGTCGCCCACGTGGCCGTGGGTGGCGATCACCACGGCGGACTCGTTAAGGGCCGGCAGGTCGGGCAGGGTCGTGTAGTCGGGGCCGGCCTGCAGGCACGGTTCGGACCGGCCGGCCAGGTATTCGGGGCGGCAGTCCACCAGCACGGGCACGATGCCCAAGGGCGGCAGCAGCGGCGCCAGGGCCTGGCCGATGTGCCCGGCGCCGAAGAGGTAGGCCCGCCGCGCGGGGGCCAGGCGTTCGTAGAAGAGGGTGACCTTGCCGCCGCAGAGCATGCCCGTGGCCACGTCGTGGCTGCCGGGGCGGTCCTCGTCCAGGAGGTACTCGCGCAGGCAGGGCTCGCCGCCGGTCAGGACGCTCTGGGCGTCGGCCAGCGCGTGATTTTCGATGGCCCCGCCGCCCACGGTGCCGGCCACGCGGCCGCCGGCGTCGACCAGCATGCGTGCCGGCGGGTCCAGGGGGACGTGGCCCTGCTTGGCGACCACCGTCACCAGCACGGCCGTCCGGCCCTGGCGCTGCAGATCGACGATGGTGGCGAAGATGTCGGTCATGCCGTCACTCCGGCTCCGGCCGGATGCGCCGGGACCGCCGGCGGGTGCCGCCGGCGGCGCGGTTCCGGACCGGAGCGTTAATCGTCAACTATAGTCAAGATGACAGGGCTCGGTCAATGCAAGTCCTTGGGTGATAACGAGAATCAGGGTGACGGAGGTGGCGTCTGCGGTCGGGCACCTGCCAGCCGGCCGAAAATCCGCCTGAGCTTTACGACTGGATCGGTTTGAATTACCCTGTCCATTCCCTGCGCCCAGGCGGTTCTCCCCGAAAGGTCCCCGATGATCGGCAAAA
>JBHEPC010000366.1:0-9247 GCA_046260475.1 Candidatus Krumholzibacteriia bacterium
CCGTCCTTGTCCCGGCGCCGCGCCGCGGCGAAGCGCCTATCTGCCGTCGGTCGTGACGCCGGCCGCCTCGAAGGCGTCGACGATGCGCCGCACCAGGGGGTGCCGCACCACGTCGCCGGTGCCCAGGTCCACGAAGGCGATCCCCTCGGTGCCCCGGAGGATCTGGCGCACGTGGACCAGGCCGGACTGCTGCCGCTCGGGCAGATCGATCTGCGTCACGTCGCCCGTGACCACGGCCTTGGACTGCCAGCCCAGGCGGGTCAGGAACATCTTCATCTGCCCGACGGTCGTGTTCTGGGCCTCGTCCAGGATCACGAAGGAGTTGTTCAGGGTCCGCCCGCGCATGTAGGCCAGGGGCGAGGCCTCGATCACCCCGCTGGACATGAAGCGGGCGATCTTCGCCGCGCCGTTGATGTCCGACAGGGCGTCGTACAGCGGCCGCAGGTAGGGGTTGATCTTCTCCTGCAAGTCGCCCGGCAGAAAGCCCAGCTGCTCGCCCGCCTCCACCGCCGGCCGCACCAGCACGATGCGGTCCACCAGCTGCCGCTTCAGGTAGTCCATGGCCATCACCACGGCCAGGAAGGTCTTGCCGGTGCCCGCCGGACCCACCGCGAAGACGATGTCGTTGTCCCTGACCGCGTCCACGTAGACCTGCTGGCCGGGTGTCTTGACCCGCACCGCCTGCTTGCTGCCCCCGGTGTAGAGCAGGGGCTCGCCGCCGTCGTCCACCGGCGGCGGCGCCTGGGCCCCGCCGAAGTGCCGGTCCCACAGGTAGCCCAGGGTGACGGCGTCGATGTGCTGGCCCTGCCGGGCCCGCTCCACCAGATCCGCCAGCAGGGCGCGGGCCGGCGCCAGGGTCTCCGGCGCGCAACGCAACGACAACTGGTCGTGCCTGAGGGTCAGCTGCCCGCCCAGGCGCTCCTCGAGCCAGCGCCGGTTGGCGTCCCGGGCCCCCAGCAGGGCCAGGGGATCGACCCCCTCGACGTCGACGGTCACGCGGCCCTCGCCGTCCCTGCCGCGGGCCGCGCTCACTCCGCCTGCTCCGGCAGGGGCACCACGGCCAGGTTCAGCTCCCGCAGCTGCGCCACGCTGATGGGGCCGGGGCTGCCGTCCAGGGGCGAGGCCGCCAGCGTCGTCTTGGGAAAGGCGATCACCTCGCGCAGGGACGGGCTGCCCGTCAGCAGCATCACCAGGCGGTCCAGGCCCAGGGCGATGCCGCCGTGCGGCGGCGCCCCGTAGCCGAGGGCGTCCAGGAAGAAGCCGAACTTCTGCAGCCACTCCTGCTCCTGCATGCCCACGATGCGGAACACCCGCTCCTGCAGCTCGCGTCGGTGGATGCGGATGGAGCCCGAGCCCAGCTCGACCCCGTTGCAGACCAGGTCGTAGAGCTGCGCCCGCGCCCGGCCGGGATCCTCCTCCAGCGTGGCCACGTCCTCGGGCCGCGGCTGGGTGAACATGTGGTGGCAGGCGGTCCAGCCGCCGGTCGCCTCGTCCCGCTCGAAGAGGGGGAAGTTGCGCACCCAGGCCAGGGCCCAGGCGCCGGCGGGGATCCAGCCCGCTTGGGCGGCGATCTCCAGGCGCACCGCGCCCAGGCTCTCGACGGCGGTGCGCCAGGGCGCCGCCACGAACAGCAGCAGGTCCCCGGGCTGGGCGCCCGTGCGCTCGAGCAGCGCCGGCCGGAATCCGGGCGCCAGGAACTTGGCGATGCCCGTGTCCAGACCGTCGGCCGTGACCTTGGCCCGCGCCAGGCCCGCGGCGCCGCGCTTCTTCGCCAGCTCCTCCAGCTCGTCCACCTGCTTGCGGCTCCACTCGCCCAGGCCCGGCGCCCGCAGGCAGCGCACGGTGGCACCCCCGGTGCGCGCCTGCTCGAACACGCCGAAGCCGCAGCCGGCCACCAGGTCGTCCAGGTCGTGCAGGGGGTGGCCGAAGCGCAGGTCCGGCTTGTCGGAGCCGTAGAGGTTCATGGCGTCGTCGTAGGAGATGCGCGGGAAGGGCGTGGGCAGATTGATGCCCGCCGCCTCGGCGAAGACGGCCGCCACCATCTCCTCCACCACGCCGAAGACGTCGTCCTCGCCGACGAAGCTCATTTCCAGGTCGATCTGCGTGTGCTCCGGCTGGCGGTCCTTGCGCAGGTCCTCGTCGCGCAGGCAGCGCGCGAGCTGGAAGTAGCGGTCAACGCCGCTGGCCATCAAAATCTGCTTGTAAAGCTGGGGCGACTGGGGCAAAGCGTAGAACTGCCCGTGGTGGATGCGGCTGGGCACCACGTAGTCGCGCGCCCCCTCCGGCGTGGTCTTGATCAGCAGCGGCGTCTCCACCTCCAGGAAGTCCCGGTCCGAGAGGTAGCGCCGCGCGGCCTGCGCCGCCCGGTGGCGCACCTCCAGGTTGTGCAGCATGGAGGGATGGCGCAGGTGCAGGTAGCGGTACTTCAGACGCAGCTCTTCGCTGGCGGCCTCGGCCTGGTCCACCTGGAACGGCAGCGGCCGGCAGCCGTTGAGGATCTCCAGGTGCGCCGCCACCACTTCGAAGGCGCCGGTGGCGCGGTCGGCGTTGACCATGTCGGCCGGCCGGCGCCGCACCGTGCCGGTCACGCCCACGACGGACTCCAGCTTGACCTCCGCCGCGGTCGCCAGCGGCTGGCCGTCCTCGCACACCACCTGCACGATGCCCCAGCGGTCGCGCAGGTCGATGAAGGCCAGGCCGCCCATGTGGCGGATCTTGCCGGCCCAGCCCGCCAGGCGGACCTCGCGGCCCAGGTCCTGCTCGCCGATGCGGCCGCAGCGGTGGGTGCGCAGCGCGCCCGTGTGTTCCCGGTTGCCTTCTTGCGTGCTCAAGCGTCCAGCACCTCCCTCACGGCGGCCAGGAGCTGGCTCCGGGGCACCGTGGTCTGCTCGCCCGTGGCCAGGTTCTTCAGCTGCATCGTCCCGTCCGCCTGCTCCTGCTCGCCGGCCACCAGCAGCAGCCGCGCGCAGCGCAGGTTGGCCGACTTGAGCTGGGCCTTCAGCGCCCGGCCGGTGGTGTCCACCTCCACGCGGCAGCGGCCGCGCAGCAGGTCGGCCGCCACCAGGGCGTAGCGCTGGGCGGCCTCGTCCAGGGCCGCCACGTAGACCTCGACCGGCGCCTGCCGGCTGCGCTGGGGATCGACGATCTCGTCCCCCAGGTGCAGCAGCGTGCGCTCGATCCCCACCGAGAAGCCGATGGCCGGCGTGGGCGGCCCCCCGCACTGCTCCACCAGGCCGTCGTAGCGGCCGCCGCCGGCCAGGCTGCTCTGCTTGCGCCCGGACGCGGCCGTGAACTCGAAGGTCGTGCGGGTGTAGTAGTCCAGGCCCCGCACCAGGGTCGGGTCGTCGACGAAGGCCACGCCCAGGTCGCCCAGGGTGCCGCGCACCGTCTCGTGGTGGGCGCGGCAGGGGGCGCAGAGGCTTGCGGTGATGGGCCGGAAGCCGGCCAGCAGCTCCAGCACCCCGTCGTCCTTGGCGTCGTACAGCCGCAGCGGGTTGGTGGCGATGCGCCCGCGCATGGCCTCGGGCACCCGCTCCAGGTTCGCCTGCAGGAACGTGCCCAGGTCGGCCAGGTAGGCCGGCCGGCAGGCGGGGCAACCGATGCTGTTCAGCAGCACGGTGATGCCCCGGGCGTCCACCGCTTCGAACAGGGCCAGCGCCGCCTGGATCACCTCCGCGTCCAGAACCGGGCTGGCCGAGCCGATGGCCTCGACCCCCACCTGGTGGAACTGGCGGTAGCGCCCGGCCTGGGGCCGGTCGTGGCGGAACATGGGGCCCATGTACCAGAACTTCAGGGTGCCGGGCTGGCGGGTCAGTCCGTTCTCCAGGTAGGCGCGCACCACCGACGCCGTCATCTCCGGCCGCAGGGTCAGGCTCTCGCCGCCCTTGGACTCGAAGGTGTACATCTCCTTGTCGACGATGTCCGTGCCCTCGCCCACCGAGCGCAGGAACAGCTCCGCGGGCTCGAGCACGGGGGTGCGGATCTCGCCGTAGCCGTAGCGCCCCAGCACGTCGGCCCAGCGTTCCTCGCACCAGGCCCAGCGCTCGGCCTCCTCGAGCATGAGGTCGCGCGTGCCCTTCAGACGCCTGTACTTCAGGTTCATGCCTTGCCTTCCGTCGGCCATGCCCCGGCGGCCGCCGCCGGGGACCCGACAATATGCGTCATCGGGCGTCCGGGGGCCAATGGCCGCGCAGTTGCCCCCGCACCAGGTCCAGGTCCGGGTCCAGCAGCAGGTTGAATCCCGCCAGCTGCAGCCGCTCCAGGCCGGCCGCCAGGCGATCGGACGCCTCGCCGCCGCGCGCGTCGCGCCCCACCGCTGCCAGGGCCTCCCCCGCGGCCAGGCGCTGGCTCCGCGGCAGGGCGCGCGCGGCCATCACCACGATGTCCGGCACCGGCGGCGTCAGCTCCCGCACGCCCCAGGCGTCCTTGTCCAACACCCCCGCCGCGAGGAAGCGGTCGGCGTCCCATTGCCGCACCAGGGCGTAGTCGAAGCCGCCCAGCCGGGCCGCGTGCAGCACCGGCCCATGGTCGAAGGGATCGGGGCCCGCCGCGAGGCCCGGGTCGGCACGGCCGCCGCCCAGGGCGAACACGCCCCCCGCGCACAGGGACAGGGTGTCGCCCAGCACCGTGCGGTCCGGACGGGTGCGCCAGGGCTCGGCCGCCTGGCCGGCCGCCCGCCGCCAGACCAGCACGCTGCGCGGGCGCAGGTTGCGCGGCACCGGCCCCCGCCCGACGGCGACCGGGGCGAACCCGTCCCGGCCCAGGTCCAGGGCCAGCCCGTCCGGCGCCAGCACGAAGCACGGCCCGGCCGCCGCGGCGGCCCGCAGGTCCCCCGACCGCGGCAGCACCTGCAGCGCCACGGGTCGGCCGGCCGCAGCAGCCAGCACCCGCGCCAGGGGTTCGTAGACCGCCTCGACACGGTCCTGGCGTCCGGAGGGGTCGCAGACGAGCAGCGGGATGGCGCCCGCCCTGTCCCGGCCGTGGGGCCACAGCAGGGCTCCCAGCGCCAGCAGCAGGACCGCGGCGGCCGCGGCGGCGGCCAGGCGGCGTCCGGCGGCGGCAGGTTCAGCCATCGGCGCCCCTGCCGCCGGGGGCGCGCCCGGAGGCGCCGCCGCGGGGCGTCCGCCCCAGCGGCGGATCGCCGACGATGACCCGGAATTCGGCCGGCACGAGCCTCAGCAGGGTCAGCCACGGCGGGCAGTCCACCTGCCCGGGCAGCAGGTACTGCCCCTCGGGCAGGTCGCCCACGGCCACGGTGACGGTCAGGCTGGCCTCGGTCAGCGCCCGCACCGAATCGGCGACCCCCCGCACCAGGATGTCGGCCACCGGCGGCGAGACGCCCACGTCCGGCTGGCCCGCGTCCACCAAAGGGACGACCGGCACGTTGGCCAGGGTGCGTTCCTCCAGGGGTGCCAGGGCCGCGTGGGCCTGCACCTGGGCGGGCGCCACGATCACGTGCTCGTGGGGCGGGACCAGGCGCAGGGGCAGGGCCACGCCGCGCCCCGACTGCAGCCGGTCCAGGACCAGCGGCTCGGTGGCCACGGCCCCGGTATCGGGCACGAAGCGGGCGGGTCCGCTCACGATCACCGAGTCGGGCTCGGCCCGGGGCCCGGACAGGAATCCCGTGCCGCGGGGCAGGTCGCCCTCGAGCATGACCGCCACCGGCAGCCGCCGTTCGACCACCTCGTCGATGCGCAGGCGGATCCGCTCGTCCCGCAGGAAGCGGACCACCTGCAGCTCGCTGACCACGTCGGTCTCCGTCAGCTGGTACGAGAAGGCCGGGCCGGCGTCCTGTTCGGCGAGGTTGACGCGCACCTCGCCCACGTAGCGCTGGAAGAACCGGTTGGTCAACAGGCGCAGCTTGCTGCCCCGCAGCCGCACCTGGACCACGTCGGGGACGTCGCTGCCCGCCCAGGTCAGGCCCTCGGCCAGGCCCACGATCCGCAGGGGCAGGCGCGCGGCCTGCTCCACGTCGGTGGTGGTGGCCACCAGCCCCCAGATGAGGATCGAGGCGACGAGGCAGCTGATCTTCAGGCCGAGCCGGTTCATGGCTCCCTTCCGGTGGGCGGCAGCCGCAGGACCTGGCCCACGGCCAGGCCCGCGCCGGCCAGCGCGTTGTGGCGGGTGATCTCGCCGACGGTGGTGCCGTGGCGGCGCGCCAGGGCCCAGAGGTTGTCGCCGCGGCGCACGCGGTACTCCCGGGACCAGGCGTCGCCGCGCACGGCCGCCAGCTGCAGGACGGCGTCCCGGTCGCGCCGCCACCCGACCAGGCCCTCGACCAGCGTCGCGGCCAGCCGGCGGCGCGCCGTCCGGTCGCGCAGCAGGGCCAGGTCGCCCGGGTTGGACAGGTAGGCCAGCTCGACCAGGGCGGCCGGCATGGCCAGTTGGCCGAGCACCTGGAAGCGGGCCTGCTTGACCTTGCGCGCGCCGACCACGTCGCCGGACGCCGCCGCCTGCAGGAGCTGGTCGGCCAGCCGGGACGATTCGTGCAGCATGCGGCTCATGCGCAGGTCCATGAGGATCCCCACCACCGCATCGTCGGGGTCGCGGTCCGGGCCGAGGCCCACCAGCTGCCGCGCGTTCTCCTTGTCCGCCAGCTCCTGGGCCTCGCGGTCGGTGGCTCCCTGCAGGGACAGGAAGTACACCTCCATGCCGGCCACCTCCCGGCGCCGGTGGGTGTTGCAGTGGATGGAGACGAAGACGTCACCGTCGGCCTCGGCGGCGATGGCCACCCGTCGGGCCAGGCTGGGATAGGTGTCGTCCCGCCGCGTGAGCACGGCACGGTAGCCGGGCAGCGCGTCGATCAGCCGCGCCGCCTCCAGGGCCACCTCCAGCACCACGTCCTTCTCCCGCAGGCCGCCGCGGATCGCCCCGGGATCGTCCCCTCCGTGCCCCGGGTCCAGGACCACGGTGAAGGGCCGCAGGACCGGCACCGCCGCCGCCGGCGGCGGGGCGGCCGCCGGTTCCGGGGCCGGGGCACCGGCGCGCAGCACGTCCACCACGATGCGGTCGGGGCGGCCGTCGGCCGCGGGCAGGGAGAAGCTGCGGAAGTCGGCGGCCGACTGCAGGTCCAGCACCACCTGCGCCCGCCGGGCGCCGGCGTTGCACCGCACCGCACGCACCAGCCCGTCCCCGATGCGCCGCGGCCCGGCGCCGCCGAAGCTCGCGCCGGCCACGTTGACGGCCAGCCGGTCCGGTGCGCCGATCCGCCGCACCTCGAACGAGGCGCCGCGGTCCAGGTCCAGGACCACGCGGGTGCGCTCCGGCGTCGACGAATGGCGGATGGCGAGGATGACCGGCCCGTCCGCCGCCGCCACCGGTCCCGGGCCACCGGCCACCGCCAGGGCAAGCACGGCCAGCGCCGGCGCGGCCCGCAGGCGCACGCCGAGGCGGCAACTGCAGCCTGGCCCGATTCGGGGTCGGATGGTCATGGCGGAAACGCTCCTTGGGCCGCCGCGGCACGGGCAGACGCCGCCGGATCCGTCCGGTGGTCCGCACGCGCCGCATCGCCCCCGCAGGCTACCATAGGGCCAAGGCACGCGCCAACACTACTTGGGCGGCGCCGGCGCCTAGTCGCGGTTCGCGTACGCGTCCAGGATGTAGGAGATGGGGTTGACCGGCCGCCCCGCCAGGCGGATCTCGTAGTGCAGGTGCGGAGCCGACGACCGCCCCGAGCTCCCCGAATGGGCGATCACCTCGCCCCGGCCGACCCGCTGGCCCTTCTTGACCAGGATCCGGTCGAGGTGGGCGTAGACCGTCGTCACCCCGTTGCCGTGGTCGATCTTGACGACCTTGCCGAAGCCCCGCTGGGTCTGCACCGACGCCACCGTGCCGTCGCCGGTCACCCGGACGGGCGTGCCCACGGGCGTCGAGAAGTCCAGGCCGCGGTGGAAGGTCTGCTGCCCGGTGAACGGGTCGGTGCGGAAGCCGAAGCGCGAGCTGAGCCAGCCCGTGTCCACGGGCCGGATCGAGGGGATGTGCCGGCGGACCACCGCCCGGGCGTCGAGGGTGTCCAGCATGGCCAGGTAGCCTTGCTTCTGGATGCGCGCCTGGCGCAGCATCCGGTCCAGCTCGGCCCCCAGGCCGGCCGCCGATGCGCCGGCCAGGCCCGGGACCTCGGCCAGGGAGGCCGCCGCCAACGGCCCGCGGCCGACGACGCCCGCGGCGTAGGTCTCGTCGTCGGCCAGGGGCAGGTTCACCGCACCGGCCACCTCCACCTGCACCGCCCGCACCCCGTCCAGTTCCTGGCGCAGCCGGGACGCCCGCTCCTCCAGGTTGGCCAGGGCCTCGCGCAGGAGCCGGTTCTCCCGGACCAGACCCGAGCCCCCGGGCAGCCAACCGCTGCCCGTACCCACGCCGACCCCGTAGAGCACGGTCCCCAGCCCGAGCACGAGCACCAGGCCCGCCGCAGCCAGGACCAACGTGCGGGGCACGCGCAGCAGGCGGCTCTCCCCGTGGTCGTCGGGCATGTACAAGAAGGTGTAGCTGCGCTTGAACTTCATGGGCTCCGTCGCCGAGGGATGGTCAGGGTCGAGGATCGGCCAAACATATCCGACCCGCTCCGGTTGTCAACCGGGAAGCCCCGCCCCCCGGCAGGGGATCTCTTAGCAAATCGGGGACCATCAGGGGCGATTCCGAGGCAGGAAAAGGCCGGACCGGGCACAACGGCACCCGGTCCAGACCTAAGGTAAACCCTCAATAGTAATCAAACAGAACGTTGCGATCCTTGGAGTTCCTCAACTTGAGCAGCGCCTTTTCCTTGATCTGCCGGATCCGCTCCCGGGTCAGCCCCAGGCGCTCGCCGATCACCTGCAGGGTCTGGGCCTCCTCATAGGCGAGCCCGAAGTACTGGATGATCACCTGGGCCTCCCGCTCGCTGAGGGTCTCCAGGCAGCGACGCACGTCCTCCCGCAGCCCGCGCTGCATCACTTCGACGTCGGGCGCCTCGTGGGTCTGGTCCTCCAGCATCTCGGACAGCGGCCGGTCGCCGTTCTCCTCACCCGTGTCGTCCAGCGCCAACTCGGTGCGGTCCGAGCGCAGGGCGTGCATCACGTCGGCCACGTCCAGGTCCAGCCGCTCGGCGATCTGCTCGGGCGACGGTCCGGGCACCCCTTCGTTCTGCAGGATGGCCCGGGTGCGGGCGATCTTGATCAGCAGCGCCGTCTGGTTCTGGGGCAGCCGGATCGTCCGCGACTTGTCCAGCAGCGCCTGCATGATCGACTGGCGGATCCACCACACGGCGTACGAG
>JBHEPC010000368.1:0-3246 GCA_046260475.1 Candidatus Krumholzibacteriia bacterium
CCGATGCCCCCCCGGCGCAAGCCCGCAGGCGCGCCGCCGCGGCCTCCGTCAGGCCCCGACCCTCTCCTGGCGCGGCGCGTCGGGCACCCGGTCCGGATACTCCTGCTGCACGGCCACGAACTCGTCGGCGTGGGCCAGGAAAACGTCCACCAGCTCGGGGTCGAACTGGCGGCCGCGGCCGGCGCGGATGACCTCCAGCACCTGCGCGGACGGCACCGCGTCCCGGTACACGCGGCGGCTGCAGAGGGCGTCGAAGACGTCCACGACGGCGGTGATGCGGCCCTCCAGGGAGATGGCCTCCCCCGCCAGGCCCCGCGGGTAGCCCTGGCCGTCCCATCGTTCGTGGTGGTGCAGGGCGATGCGCGCGGCGGTGCGCATGATGCGCTGTTCGCTCTTGCAGAGGATGGCGTGGCCCAGCACCGCGTGGGTGCGCATCACCGCGAACTCGGCGGGGGTCAGACGGCCCGGCTTGTTGAGTACCCGGTCGGGGATGCCCACCTTGCCCACGTCGTGCATGGGCGCGGCCAGGCGCAGCACGGCGGCCGTCTCGGTGTCCAGGCCCGCGCGCAGCGCCAGCAGGCGCGCCATCTCTCCCACCCGCAGGACGTGGTTGGCGGTCTCGACGCTGCGCTTCTCCACCAGTTCGCTCAGGACCTGGATCATTTCCTTCTGGCTCTCGATGATCTCGCGGGAGAGGCCCGTGTTGGCGTAGGCCAAGGCGGCGGCGCCGAAGTAGACCTCGAGCAGGTCCCGGTCGTGGTGGCCCAGGGCGCCCGTGCCCGCGAGCGCGAAGACCAGCTCGCCGGCGGCGTTGCCGGCGCCGCAGCGGGCCAGGCAGAAGTCGTCGCGGTAGTCGAGCCCGTCGGCCGCCGGCAGCCCGGCCAGGGCCGCGACCAGGGCTCCGTCCTGCCGCGCGTCGACGGCGGTGCCGCCGCGACCCGCCCACGGTCCCGTACCGGCGGCGATCACGTAGCGGCCGGGCCGGTTGCGGGCGACGAACCCGTCGGGCACGCGGCCCAGACCCCGCCCGGCGATGTCCTGCAGCTGGGCCAGCACCTGCCCGGCGAACTCGCCCTGCGGCCCGCCCCGCAGCAGGGCGCCGCTGGCCTCGAGCACCTGCTGCAGGCTGCGCCGGCTGTGCTCCAGGGCGCAGATGTCGCGCCAGGAGCGCAGGGCGCTGGTCACGGTGGTGCACAGCCGGTCGGCGGTCAGCTCGACCTTGCATTTGTAGTCGTTGATGTCGTAGCGCGCGACGACCTCGTGCTCGGGGGCCTGGCCGGGCTGCCCCGTGCGCAGGATGATGCGCACGCCGCGGTTGCCCAGTTCGTCGCGGATGTGCCGCACCAGGCGCAGCCCGGCGTCGTCCCGCTCCATGACCACGTCCAGCAGGATGACGGCGGTGTCGGGGTGCTCCTGCAGCAGGCGGCGGGCCTCGACCGCCGAGTAGGCGTCCAGCAGCTGGACCGGCCGGTCGGCAAACGTGTAGCGGCCCAGCACCAGCCGCGTCACGTGGTGCACGTCCTCCTCGTCGTCGACGACCAGCAGCTTCCACGGCTCGGCGGTCGTTTGGCCGGCCCGGGGTTCCGTCTCGGCGGCGAACCTGAGTTCGTCGCCCGTATTCGTCTCGCTGCCCGGATGTTCCGGATACTCCGGGTGCCTAAGCATGGGATGCCTCCACGTGCTGGGGAATGGCTACGGTGAATCGGGTGCCCCGGCCGGGGGCGCTCGCGCAGGTGATGGTGCCGCCCAGGACCTGGGTGACGTTCGTCCAGAAGATATGCGTCCCGCTGGTCGCGGAAGCCGTCGTTGACCAGCAAGATGCGGCCGGCGGCGTCGGTCTCGACGATGAGTTCGGGGAGCAGGCGACCCAGGTCGCGGATCCAGTGGCGGTAGGCCCGGTGCTCCGCGGCGGCGGCAACGTTCGAGGCTCGGCGGACCCGGCCCAGCGTCCGGCCCAGCAGGCGGACCGGCGCGGCCGCTGCTGCGGCGGCCCGGATCCCGGCGGACGATGGTAGGATGTTCCAGTGAGATTGCACTGCGGTCAGTCCCGGCGCGACCTCCTTGTTCCCCCCGCGGCTCGGATCCGTCCGGCCCCCTTATGCGGCAGAAATTGGAAGGTATTCCGTATAATGAACCTGGTTCAAGGGGATATTTCTTAATTCATTAAAGAAACTTAAGGAACTCTTTAATACCAACCAGTTAAAGGTACGCAAGGAAACGACAAACCATCCGCAACCACCCGGCGGAACCTTGCGGGAGGCACCGTTGCTGGCGTACGCTGGGGCCGCAGGCTGCCGCAGACCACGGCACCGGGAGGGAAAGACACCGTGCGGAAAGAGTTTGCAATTGGCGATGCGCGTGCGGCTTACAGCGCCTTGGGCCAACCTGCAGCACGCCCCTGTCGGCCCGGCGGCCCGCGTCGTGGCTAGGCTGCTGGTCCTGCTGGTCCTGGCCGCAGCCCTCGGCGCCGGTGCCGAGGCCGGAAACGTGCCGATCCCGTCCCCGCCCCACGCCCCGGCTCTGCAGCCGGGCGACACCCGACGGCGCGGCGACGAGCCGCCCCCGCCGGGGGACGACCGGGGATGCGACATCCTCTCCTACGACCTGGAAATGCGCCTGGATCCGGCGACGGGCGCCGTCACCGGGCAGGCCACCATCGGTTTCGCCGCCCTGGCCGGCGGCCTGGACACCCTGCGCCTGGACCTGGTGGACGCCCTGACGGTGACGGGGATCGCCCGCGCCGGCGCGGCCATTGCGTTCGACCACCGGGGCGAGGCGCTGCGCATCGTCCTGGCGCCGCCGCCGGTGGCGGGCCGCCCGGACACGGTGCGTGTCGCGTGGCAGGGCCGGCCGCCGCGCCACGGGCCCTTCAGCGCGGGCCTGATGTTCCGCAGCCACGACGCCGGCACCCCCGGCGACCCGGCCGACGACGTGCCCGTCGTGGCCAACGTCAGCCAGCCCTGGTCGGCCCACTCCTGGTGGCCGTGCAAGGACCTGCCGGGCGACAAGGCCCAGCTGAGCCTGGCCGTGACGGTGCCGGACACCCTAGTGGTGATGGCCAACGGCTCGCTGCTGGGCAGCGCGCCCGCGGACCCCGGCTGGCGCCGCTGGGCCTGGCGCGAGGCCTACCCCATCGCCCCGTACCTGGTCTCGGTGGCGGTCTCGGACTACGTGGGTTGGGACGAGGATTGCCGCCCCCCCGTCGGCGGCCCGGTGCCCCTGGAGTTCCGGGTCTTCCCCCAGGAC
>JBHEPC010000399.1:0-4879 GCA_046260475.1 Candidatus Krumholzibacteriia bacterium
CGCTCGTCGATCACGGTGCCGTCCAGGTCGTTGGCGCCGAAACGCAGGGCCACCTGGGCGGCCTCGCGGCCCAGCATCACCCAGTAGGCCTTCACGTGGGGGATGTTGTCCAGCAGCAGGCGCGACAGGGCGATGACCTTCAGCTTCATGGTCAGGTCCGGGCCCGGCAGCATGTCGTACTTCGTGTTCGCCGGGTGGAAGGCCAGCGGGATGAAGCACTGGAAGCCGCCGGTCCTGTCCTGCTGCTCCCTGAGCTTCACCAGGTGGTCGACCCAGTGGCGCGGCTCCTCGATGTGCCCGAAGAGCATGGTGCAGTTGGACTTCAGGCCCGACTCGTGGACCAGGCCCGCGACCTCGAGCCAGCGCTCGCCGCTCATCTTCTTGGAGGCGATCTTCTCGCGCCCCTCCGGGTCGAAGATCTCGGCGCCGCCGCCGGGGCAGCTGTCCAGGCCGGCGTCGCGCAGGGCGGCGATGGTGTCGGGCACCGACCGCTTGCCGATCTTGGCCAGGAAGTCGATCTCCACCATGGTGAACGCCTTCAGGTGCACCGCGGGAAAGGCCTCCTTCAGGGCCCGCAGGATGTCCAGGTAGACGCCGAACTTCCAGCGCGGGTGCAGGCCGCCGACGATGTGGAACTCATTGACCTGGGGCGTGAAGTCGCGGCGGGCGAGCTCGACGCATTCCTGGGGGCTGTAGCTCCAGGCGTCGGGCGCGTTGGGGTCGTCGCCGTAGGCGCACAGCTCGCAACCCACGTAGCAGACGTTGGTGGGGTTCAGGTGGCGGTTGACGTTGTAGTAGACATCGTCGCCGTGCAGACGGGTACGCACCGTGTGGGCCAGGATGCCCAGGGCGGGCAGGTCGTGGCTCGCGGCCAGGCGCAGGCCGTCGTCGCAGCTGAGTCTTTGGCCCGCGTCGACCTTGCGGGCGATGTCGTGCAGGGGGTGGCTCGTGGGCAGCATGGCGGCACCCTCGGGTTGGGGTCGGCGACGGTTCCCTTGCCAGCCCCAAAGATTAGCCCCAAACGGCGTCAGCGCCAGCGGCGGCCGCGGCGGACATGAGAACGGCGCGTCAGGATCCCGCGGATCCCGACGCGCCGCCCGCGACCGCCTGCGGCGGCCGCGCTAGTCGTCGGCCTTGGCCGCCAGCCGCAGTTGGGGCAGCAGGCTCACGTCGAAGACCCGCTTGCGGCGGCCGCGCACCGCCCTGATCTCCTCCACCGCCTGGCGCGCTCCGGCCAGCACGGAGGTGACCTCGAAGTTCTCGTAGCGGAAGCCGAAGTTGCGCAGCTTCTGCATGGAGCCCACCAGCTTGGGCTCGGCCCGGTCCAGCTGGCCGGACATCAGCAGGGCGTAGCCCTCGCAGGCATCGCCCAGGCCCATCCAGAAGGCCTCGTCCCGGCCCTGGGCGTCGGCCAGGCCCTCGGCGGCGTGGCGCGCCGCGGCGTCGAAGCGGCGCAGGTTGAAGGCCTTGACGGTCTGCTGCAGGACGGCATGGTTCATCGTGCATCCCTTCCGTGGCCCGGCTCAGTTGTCCGGGTCCTCCAGGTCGTCGTCGTCCAGGTCGTCGGCCATGTCGAAGTAGCGGTCGGCCTCTTCCTCGAAGCCGAAGCGGTGGGTGTCGGTCAGCTTGTCCACGTAGAGCACGCCGTCCAGGTGGTCGCACTCGTGCTGGACGACGATGGCGGGGAAGCCGTCCAGGACGAACTCGCCCGGTTTGCCGTGCTCGTCGTAGGCCTTGACCTTCACCTTGCGGGGACGCTCGACCCAGCCGCGCATCCCCGGCACCGACAGGCAGCCTTCGTACATGCCCAGGCGCTGTTCCTCCAGGACGGTGATCTCCGGATTGATGAGGATCCGGAACTGCGGCCGCCCCTCGTCGTCCACCTCGCCGCCGGTGATCGCCAGCCGCACCGGCTGGTGGACCTGCGGCGCGGCCAGCCCGACGCCGTTGTACTCGACCATCGTCTCGTACATGTCCCGGATCAGGCGCTGGACCTCCGGTCCGGTGATCGCCTGCGGGTCGATGGGCTTGCACTCCTGCCTGAGCACCGGGTGCCCCAGGCGGGCGACTTTCAGGATGGCCATGGCGGCGCGCCTCCTCGCGGGGTCAAAGAAGGGATTTTCGGTCCCTACGTTAACCCATTTCGTGCCGCATGCAAAAAGGGGGCCCAAACGGTCCCGGAGCCGCGGGCCCCGCGGGGGGCCAGACAACCCCATTTCACCATTTCCCCTGCACTTGCGCCGGACCGGTACCGGCACCGGAGGCCGGTGGGCAGGCAGATCCTGCCGGTCGTCTGCGGTCGCGTCGCCGTCCAAAATCCAGCACCAGCGATCAATTTGTGTAAAGATCCGGTTTGCTTCGTGTTAATCCCGCCTTGACCCCCTCGGCCCGCCCCGATAGGTTTGCGCCCGGTCGAGGCGGCCTTGGCCGCCGCGGATCTCCGCCCCCGACCGCCCGTCCCCGCGGCGGCAGACAGGAGCCCCATGCGCGCCCCCCTGGCCACGACGGCGCCGCGCCCGGACCCCTTCCCGCCCCTGCTGCGCAACGTCCTGCGCTTCCTGGCCCTGGTTGCCCTGCTCTACATCTTCCTGTGGGCCATCGCCCTGTTCGGGGCGGCCTTCAAGCTGATGGGCAAGGAGTTCAGCCGGCAGCTGATCGCCACCACCACCAACCCGGTGGTCGGCCTGATGATCGGGCTGCTGGCCACGTCGCTGATCCAGAGCTCGTCCAGCACGACCTCGATCGTGGTCGGGATGGTGGCCGGCGGGGCGCTGACCGTCAGCAACGCCGTGCCCATCATGATGGGCGCGAACATGGGCACCACCGTCACCAGCACCTTGGTGGCGATGACCAGCATGAACCGCCGCACGGAGTTCCGCCGGGCCTTTGCCGGGGCCACCATGCACGACCTCTTCAACCTGCTGGCCATCCTCATCCTCTTCCCGCTGGAGATGGCGACGGGCTACCTGCAGAAGTCGGCCACCTGGCTGAGCACCCACCTGGTGGGGGCGTCGGGCACCGAGTTCCCCAACCCCGTCAAGACCGTGGTCAGGCCGGCGGTCAAGGCCACCGAGGAGTTGCTGACCGGTGCGCTGCACCTGCACCACACGGCCGAGGTGGTCGTGCTGATCGTGCTGGCCCTGGCGGGCATCTTCATCGCCCTGACCTTACTGACCCGGCTGCTCAAGAACCTGGTGCTGCGCCGGGCCGAAGGCACGTTCACCAGGACCGTGCGCAAGAGCGGCCTGGGCGCCATGGTGATGGGCATGGTGGTGACCGTGGCGGTCCAGAGCAGCTCCATCACCACCAGCCTGCTGGTGCCGCTGATCGGCGCCGGCATCATCCCGCTGCCGGCGGCCTTCGCCGCCACCCTGGGCGCCAACGTGGGCACGACGGTCACGGCCCTGCTGGCCTCGCTGACGGGCACGCCCGAGGCCGTGACCATCGCCCTGGTGCACCTGCTGTTCAACCTGTCGGGCATCCTGATCATCTACCCGCTGCCGGTGCTGCGGAACCTGCCCCTGCGGGCCGCCCGCCTGCTGGCCCTGCAGACCTCGCGCCGGCGCTGGTTCGCCCTCGTCTACATGTTCGGTCTTTTCTTCGTCATGCCGCTGTTGTTCGTGCTGGTGGACAGGATCCTGCGCGGACTCTGATTTCGGGGAGGAAGCCATGAAGTTCGGATCGATCCTGGACCTGTTCCGGGCCGACAACTGGAGCAACGAGCTGGTGGAGAAGATCACCGAGATGCTCGAGCTCAGCAGCAAGATGTTCACCTACGCCGCGGCCGTGCTCATCGAAGGCGCCCCGGACGACGACCCCCAGGGACGGATCTACGACCGGGACAAGCGCATCAACAAGCTGGAGCGCAAGATCCGGCGCCGCGTGGTCTCGCGGCTGTCGGCCACCAGCGGCGGCGCCGACGTGCCCACGGCCCTGATCTTCATGAACGTGGTCAAGGACGCCGAGCGCCTGGGCGACTACGTGAAGAACCTGCACGAGATCCGCGCGATGATGCCGGCCCGGTCGGACCTGGAGCTGTACCGGCAGCACCTGGCCGGGCCCGCCGCGCGCATCGGCGACGTCTACGCCAAGACCCGCCAGGCCTTCGCCGACAGCGACGGCGAGCTGGCGGGCGAGGTCATCAAGCTGGCCCGGGCCGAGGGCCGGGGCCACGAGGCGCAGATCCGCGTCATCACCACCAGCGACATGCGCACCCAGGACGCCGTGTGCATCGTGCTGGTGCTGCGTTTCTTCAAGCGGCTGGTTGCCCACATGAGCAACATCGCCTCGACCGTGGTCATGCCCGTGGACCTGATCGACTTCTACGACGAACCCGGCAAGTAGGCGCCCGGACCTCGCCTGCCTGCCGACCCGAGCCCCCGGCCCTGGGCCGGGGGCTCCGTTCATGGTCGGGGGAAGGCGAGCACCCGGCGGGCGACGGCCGCGGGCGACAACCTCTCGCTGCCGGCGAAGGTGCAGAGCTTGGGGTCGCCCGGGCAGCGGGCCCCGCAGTAGCCGGCCGACGGGGTGACGGCCACGGCCAGCGGGCCGCGGGCTCCCCACAGGGCGGGCTCGCAGGCGGGCAGCGGGCAGAACAGCGAGAGCGTGGGCACGCCCAGGGCCGCCGCGGCGTGCATGGGCCCGGTGCTGGCCGAGACCAGCAGGTCCAGCGCCGCCAGGTTGACCAGGGTCGAACGCAGGGGGGCGCCCCGGTTGGGCAGGACCACCCCCGGGACGGCCGCCACCGCCGGCGGCGGCGCGTCGTCGGTCACCACCACGCGCAGGCCCGGGTCGGCCACCAGGAGGGCCGCCAGCTCGGCCCAGGCCGCGGGCTCCCAGTTGGCGGACGAGCGGCCGCTGGTGGTGTGCAGCCCGACGA
>JBHEPC010000412.1:0-2998 GCA_046260475.1 Candidatus Krumholzibacteriia bacterium
CGCCAGTGCGCCGTGCTGTGGTTCGGCGAGGTCCTGGCCCGCGGGCTGTACCGCGAATTGGGGTACTCCTCCATGCCGGCCTACGCTCGCGTCGAGCTCGGTTACTCCGAGACCCGCATCAGCGATTTCATGCGGCTGGTGCAAGCGCTTGAGCGTTTGCCGGCCGTCAAGGCGGCCCTGCCGGAGATCGGCTACACCAAGATCCGCGAGATCCTCCAGGTCGCTTCGCCTCGTACGGAGGCGCAGTGGGTCGAGGAAGCGCGCACCTCGACGCGGGCTCAGCTGGTGCAGAAGGTCAAGCGCGTGAAGGCCCGGGCGGGGGCCAAGCCTGCGGCCGCGCCACTCTTCGCACCGCTGGCCGACGAGCCGTTGCTGGCGGCCGAGGTTCCGGTGCGCGTCTCAGTCGAATTCACGCCCGAACAGCACGCCCGCTGGGAGGCGTTGTGGGAGCAGGTGCGCAAGCGGGGCACGACCGGCGACCGGGCCGAGGTGCTGCTGGAGGCGTTGCAAGCGCTGAACATAACTCAAAGCGAGACAACGAATAACGCCGAAACCTTCCCCCGGGGGAAGTCGGACCCAAACGTCCACATTCACGCCCACCAGTGCCCGGACTGCGGCCAGGTCGAAGCGAACGGCCGCCCCCTGGGCCGCGCCGACGCCGAACGCCTCCAATGCGACGCCATCGTCAGCGCCCCCGGCCGGCGCGCCACCGCCACGATCCCGCCGCGCATCCGCCGCGAGGTCCTGGCCCGCGACCGCCACCGCTGCCAGGGGCCCGGCTGCGGCCGCACACGCTTTCTTGAGGTCCACCACCGCACGCCGCGCGCCCAAGGCGGCAACCACGACGCCGCGAACCTCGTCACCTTGTGCGCATCATGCCATCGCCTGTGGCACGAGCGCCGCGGCCTCACCGCACCAGCGGCAGCCCCGGCTCCCTCACCACCAGCCAGCCGCGCCGGGGCCACGAATCCGGGCGCATCACCGCCCAACCGCGCGCCGTGAGGGCGCCGGCCGCGGCGGTGAACCAGGCCCGGGGGCCCCACACCTCGCTGGCGCGGGTGTCGCGGCAGCTGGCCTTCCAGTCGTCGACGAAGGCGCCGACCGGGTCGCCGGGCACCACGCGGTGGATGAAGCACTTGGGCAAGCGGGTCTGGAAGGCGTCGGGGTCCAGGCCGCCGCGGAAGTTGGTGCCCAGGACGAGGGCCTCGAGCGTGGCGGCGTCGGCATCGCCCGGCGTGGCGCCGGCATCGGTGGCGCTCCCGTCGGTGCCGCCCTCGGCGCGGCCGGCATCGCCCCGCCGCAGCAAACTCGCCGTCCACACGCGCCCGTACGGGTCGCTGGTGCCGTCGATCACCAGGCCGCCCGGCAGCACCTGGGCCACCAGGCGCGCCAGGATGGGCGCCGCCTCGGTCTCCTCGTACTGGCGCAGGACGTTGAAGGCGCGCAGCAGGCGCACCGGGCCGACCGGCAGGTCGAAGCCGCCCTCCACGAATTTGGTCAGGGCGTCGGCGCAGGGCTGGGCCCGGGCCACGCGTTCGGGGTCGATCTCCACGCCGACCACCGGCAGGCCGGCGCTGACCCGGCGCAGGCGCGCGGCCATCTCCAGGGTGGTCACGGGCTCGGCGCCGTAGCCCAGGTCCACGACGCAGGCCGTGGCGTACGCGCCGTCGCGGCGTCGCAGCAGCGCCGGATCGTAGGCGGCCACGAAGGCATCGACCCGCCGCAGGCGGTTGGGGGCCGTCTTGCCGCGGGTGATGCGGTCGGGGCTGTCGCGGCGGTCGGGGCGGGGCGGCATGGGATCCTCGCTGGCGGTGGTCGATGCCGCCAGTCTAGGCGCGGTCAGCGCGCCGCACAAGCCGCCGCCCGGATCGCCTCCAGGTTGTGGCGGGCGTCGGCGTCGGCGGGGTCGCGGGCCAGCACGCCTTCCAGCAGCGCGACGGCCTCGGCGACGCCGCCGGCCGGATCGCCCTGCCACAGCGCCACCGCCAGGTCGCCGGCGGCGCGCGCGCAGGCCGGGGCGTGGGCCAGGACGGCGCGGAAGGTCTGGGCGGCCTCGGCCGGGCGGCCGGCCGCGAACAGGGCCTCGCCCCGGGCGACGGCGGCGTCCAGCAGCCAGGGTGGGATGGTCCAGGTGGCCGAAGACGGACACGCGGCACCGCCGCCCGAGGGCAACGGTTCGGTGTGCAGGACCGGCGTGAAGCCTCCGGCCACCAAGCTCGGCAGGTCGAAGGAGCCCTGCTCCCGCGACCCTTCCGGGAGGTTCCACTTGCGGCGGAAGATCTCCCACTTCGATTCCAATGCCTTCGCGTAGTCCACCTTGCCGGCAACGAAACTGCGGCTGCCGAAGTGGTGGACGAAGCTGTCGCGGGCCACGACCGCGCGCCAGCCGGCCAAAAACGCGCGCAATCCGTAGTCGGTGTCCTCGAAGTTGCCCTGCCCGAAGCCCTCGTCCAGGCCGCCCAGGCACGATAGCAGCTCGCGCCGGATCAAGATACAGAATCCCACCAGCCAAAGGGCAAGGTCGGTGCGATTCCCCTCGGCCGTGGCCCGGCGGGCGACGAAGGACTCCAGGCCGGCCAGCGAGTCCTGGTCGTAGGCAACGGTCGCCAGCTTCTGGCTGCCGGTGATGCTGTTGGTCACCGGGCCCACCAGGCCCACCCAGGGGTCGGCGAAGCGGGCCAGCATCCGCTCCAGCCAGCCGGCGGTGACCACGGTGTCGCTGTTGAGCAGGCACACGTGCTCGCCTGCCGCGCGGGCGATGCCCACGTTGTTGCCCCCGGCGAAGCCCAGGTTGCGGCCGTTCTTGACCACGGACACGCGGTCCGGGTTGGCTGCGGCCAGCTCGTCGAGGTAGGCTAAGGTGTCCGGGCGCGAGCCGTTGTCCACGAACATCAGTTCGTGACGAGGGTCGGTGTGGCGCAGCAGCGAGGCCGCGCATTGCCGCGTGTAGTCCAGCGCATTCCAGGTCAGGACCACCACCGTCACGGTGCCCGGGCCG
>JBHEPC010000418.1:0-8522 GCA_046260475.1 Candidatus Krumholzibacteriia bacterium
GGCGGTGAGCGGCCGGTGCAGGGCCCCCCGGGGGATGTATAAGAAGAGTCAGCCTTGGCCCTGATGGTAGGATGGGTTTGAAGGTTCCTGTCCCCTACCCCAGGAGGCTGACTCATGAGCAGATTAGCAGATTTCTCCGTCGGCGTCGACCTGCACTAGACCGCCATCCAGGTCTGCGTGGGTTACCGTAGTGGGGACTTCGGGTTGGGCGGACGGAGGGTGATCGGCGGGCCGGAGCAGGGCCCCCCGGGGGGCCATCCTGCGGGCTGGCGGCGGGCGATGGGCGGACGGGGCAGGGCCCCCCGGGGGGCCTTGAAAGGGTGAGCAGCGGCGCGACCGGCGGCCTGTACGTCCGCATAACACGCCCCCACGTCCCATTATCAGGAACTTCTTAACTCCTTGGCGGGTTTAAAATTAATTAAATTTTCTCCTTGCGTCTTTCGCCTTTTGTTCGTATATTGACCGCACCTCCCTCCCACACCCCTTGCCGGAGGTGCTCTCCATGACCGCCGTCCCCTACGCCGCCGGGCAATCCGCCCCCGACTGCGACCGCGCCTTGCGCCGCTCACTCGAGGCCCTGGACCACGCCAGGCAATGCGCCGTCCTCTGGTTCGGCGAGATCCTCAGCAGGCACCTCTACCGCGACCTCGGCTACTCGTCCATCAACCAGTACGCCGGCCAGGCCCTCGGCTTCTCCAAGACCCGCACCGGCGACTTCCTCCAGCTGGCCCGCAAGCTGGAAGCCCTGCCCAAGGTCCGCGCCGCCGTCGCCGACGGCTCCCTCGGCTACACCAAGGCCCGGGAGGTCATCGCCGTCGCCACCCCCGCGACCGAGGACCGCTGGTTGGAAGCGGCCCGGCAGCCCCGGCGCGAGCTCGTGGCCCAGGTCAAGCGGGCCAAACACGCGGCGCAGGTCGACCCGGGGCAGGGTGAACTGCTGCCCTCCGAGCCGACGGTCGTGGCACCAAAAGAACTGCCCGTACGCCTGACCATCGAGCTGACGCCGGAGCAGGAGGCGCGGCGCGCGGCCCTCGTCGAAAGGCTGCACAAGCTGGGCGGGGTGCCGGCGGACCGGGCCGAGCTGCTGCTCGAAGCGCTGGCCGCGCTGGTCGAGGCGAAGCAGGAAGAGAAGTTGGATCCGAAAAGGGCCCCCCGGGGGGCCCGTCTATCCGGACCTCCGGTGCAGATCCACGTCCACGAAGACAAAGACGGCGCCCTCACCATCCCCACCGACGCCGGCCCTCGCCCGGTGGGCCGCGCCGACGCCGGCCGCCTGCGCTGCGACGCGGTCCTGGTGCGGCCCGGGCGACGCAACGCCGCGACCATCGCGCCCCGGGTGCGGCGCGAGGTCCTTGTCAGGGATCGGCACCGTTGCCAAGGGCCAGGCTGCGGGCGCACGAGGTTCCTCGAAGTCCACCACGTCGTGCCACGGGAAAGAGGCGGGACCAACGTGTTGGCGAACCTCGTGACCCTTTGCGCCGCCTGCCATCGGCTTTGGCACGAGCGGGGTGTGGGCGGGCCGGCGGCGGACCTGCCGGGCGGGTAAACCGGGCGGAATACGGCGGCCACAAGCCGCTGGCCAAGGGAAGGCGCGGGAACCAAAACCCACGAAAAGGGCACCCATCGCCCGGAACGTGCTATATTTCCTGACTGCATCGCTCGGCAACCCTGGACCCTCAGACCGGAGACGAAATCCATGCGCAGGATCCCGACCATCGCCTTTGCGGCCCTGGCCGCTTCCATGCTGGCTGCCCTGGGCGCCGGCCCGGCCGTCGCGGCCGGCATCACCGCGGCGCAGCTGCTGGACCTGGAGCAGGTGCGCAGCGTCGACGTCGCGCCCGACGGCAAGCTCGCCGCCTTCACCGTGGGCGCCAACCGCAGCCTCGATGACGAGGCGGGCGGGTCCTGGAGCCGCCTGTGGGTCGTGGCCACCGACGGGGGGACGCCTCGGCCCTTCGTCACCGGGGGGGTGACCGTGGGTCGGCCGGCCTTCTCGCCCGACGGGCGCTTCGTCGGCTTCACGATGAGCCGCGGCAAGGACGCCAAGACGCAGGTCTGGGCCATCGCCGTGGACGGGGGCGAGGCGCAGCCCGTGACCGCCAGCCCCACCGGCGTGGCGGCCTGGGGCTGGAGCGCCGACGGCGCGGCCGTGCTCTACGTCGACACCGAAGAGGCGCCGGCCGACGAGAAGACCCTCAAGGACAAGGGCTGGCTGCCCCGCTTCTACGAGGAGAACCTGCGGGGCCGCACGCTGCGGCGCGCCCCCTTCGCCTTCGGACAGAAGCCCGCCGCCGCCGACAGCCTGGTGGCCGGGATGAGCGTCTGGAACCTGGACATCAGCGCCGACGGGCGCACCGTGGCCTTCGGCGCCAGCGACCTGAACCTCGTGGATCACCAGTACATGTTCCAGGACATCCACGTGCTGGACCTGCAGTCGGGCGAGCATCGCCTCGCCGTCGACGTGCCCGGCAAGCTGGGCGACTTCAAGGTGAGCCCCGACGGGCGGCGCCTGGCCTGGACGGCGGCCGCCTCGCGCTCCGACCACGCCGTCAGCAGCCTCTTCCTGGGCGCGATCGACGGCACCCGGCAGACGAACATCACGCCCGACGGCTTCGCCGGGCACATCCGCAACGTGGCCTGGCGCGACGCGAAGACGCTGCTGGTGCAGGCGGACGAGGGCGTGCACACCACCGCTTACCTGGTGGACGTGGGCGGCAAGGAACCCCGGTTCCGCCGCGTGCTCGACGGCGGGGACCTGGGCGTGGTGTTCGGCATGCCGGCCGCCCGGCCGGGCACCTCGACCATGGTCATGACCGGCCAGAGCGGGGCCATGCCCGCCGAGCTCTTCGCCTGGTCGGGCAAGGGCGCGCCGCGGCGGCTGACGCACCACAACCCGGTGCTGGCCGAGGTGGAGCTGGGCGAGCAGCGCGTGGTGCGCTGGAACGCCCGCGACGGCCTCGAGCTCGAGGGCATCCTCATGCTGCCGGTCGGCTGGGACGGCAAGCCGGCCCCGCTGATCGTCGATGTGCACGGCGGCCCCGAGTCGCACGAGCGCGACGGCTGGCTCAGCCGCTACGCGAGCCCGGGCCAGGCCATGGCTGCCAAGGGCTACGCGGTGTTCTTCCCCAACTATCGGGGCTCGACGGGGCGCGGGGTGGCGTTCGCCGCCACGGCCTTCGGCCAGCCGGCCGGACCCGAGTTCGACGACATCGTCGACGGCGTGGACCACCTGGTGGCCGAGGGCATCGCCGACAAGGACCGCGTGGGCGTCATGGGCGGTTCGTACGGCGGCTACGCCACCAACTGGCTGGTCACCCGCTACAGCGACCGGTTCAAGGCGGGCGTGGGCTTTGTCGGGGTCAGCGACCTGGTGAGCAAGCGCTTCCTGACGGACATCCCCTACGAGGACGAGTACGTGCACATGGGCGCCCCCGTGCGCGAGACCTGGGACCTGATGCGCGAGCGCAGCCCGGTCTTCCACGCGGAGAACTGCCGCACGCCGCTGCTGCTGCTGCACGGGGACAGCGACCCGCGGGTGCACCCGAGCCAGAGCCAGGAGCTGTACCGCGCCCTGAAGATGGCCGGACATCCCTCGGTGCGGCTGGTCTACTACCCGGGCGAGGGCCACGGCAACGCCAAGCGCTTCGGCCGCGAAGACGCCCTGCACCGCACCATGGCCTGGTTCGACCACTACCTGCTGGACGGTGCGGCCTGGGACGGGCCCATGCCGGAGCTGGACCTGAGCGGGCCGCTGGAGCTGCTGAAGAAGGACTAGAACCGCGCGGCTTGCCTGCTGGCGGGCCCGGGACCATCTTTGCTCCGGCGCGCGGCCGCGTCCGGAGGGAGGATCGGCCCGGGCCCGACATCCAGCCGCGGAGCTGACCATGACCTGCCTGCGCTGCGTTCCCGTGCTCGCCGCCGCCGTCTTCTGCCTGCTGCCCGCCGGCGCCCTGCGCGCCGACGAGGGCATGTGGACCTTCGACAACCCCCCGACCGCGCAGCTGGCCGAGCGCCACGGGTTCACGCCCACGGCGCCGTGGCTGGACCACCTGCGCCTGGCGGCGGTGAAGGTGGGCGGAGGCTCGGGCTCGTTCGTCAGCCCCGAGGGTCTGCTGCTGACCAACGCCCACGTGGCCCGCGGCCAGCAGCAGAAGCTGTCCTCGCCGGCCGCCGACTACGTGCGCGACGGCTTCCTGGCCGCCACCCGCGCCGACGAGCTGCCCTGCCCGGACCTCGAGGTGGCCGTGCTGGAATCGTACGAGGACGTGACCGCCCGAGTCCTGGGCGCCATCACCGCGGGCATGAGCGACCAGCAGGCCCAGGACGCCCGCCGCGGTGTGATCGCCGCCATCGAGAAGGAAAGCCTGGACGCGACCGGCCTGCGCTCGGACGTGGTGAAGCTCTACCACGGCGGCGAGTACTGGCTGTACCGCTACCACACCTGGACCGACGTGCGGCTGGTCTTCGCGCCCGAGGCGGCCATCGCCTACTTCGGGGGCGACGACGACAATTTCACCTACCCTCGCCACGACCTGGACATGGCCCTGTTCCGGGTTTATGAGGACGGCGAGCCGGCCAGGAGCCCCGCCTGGCTGACCCTGAACACCGCCGGCGCCCGCGACGGCGACCTGGTGTTCGTGCCGGGCCATCCCGGCTCCACCGACCGCCTCTACACCATGGCCGAGCTGGCCGCGCTGCGTGAGGACGGCTACCCGCGGCGCGAGGAGTACCTGGACGAGGCTCTGGATGGCCTCAAGGAGTACGCGGCCCGCGGCCCCGAGCAGGCCCGCCAGGCGGGCGGCCTGCTCATGGGCATGAACAACGGCCGCAAGGCCGGCGCCGGTGAGTACCAGGGCCTGCTGGACCCCGCGGTCTGGGCCAAGAAGCAGCAGGACGAGGACGGGTTCCGCGCCCGCATCGCCGCCGATCCGGACCTGCAGGCGCGCTACGGCCAGGCCTGGACCATGATCGAGCAGGCCGAGCAGGCCGCCGCCTCCCGGCGCGACGAACTGGCCTACCGCAATCTGGGCCGCTACGGCCTGGCCGGCACGGCCGTCTCGCTGGTGCGCCTGGTCGCCGAGACGCAGAAGCCGGACGCCGAGCGCATGGACGGCTACCACGACGCGGAGCTGCGCCGCCTGCAGTTCCGGCTGTTCTCCCCCGCGCCGTTGTACCCGGAGCTGGAGACCTTCCTGCTGGAGGGCACCCTGCGCCGCATGCTCGAGCGCCTGGGGCCGGACGATGCCTTCGTGCAGCAGTGCCTGGCCGGGCAGACGCCCGCCGCGCGGGCGGCCGCGCTGATCGGCGGCACCGCCCTGGCCGACCCTGCCGCCCGCCGCGCCCTGGTGGACGGCGGACCGGCGGCCGTGGCCGGCAGCACCGATCCCTTGATCGTCCTGGCCCGGGACCTGGAGCCCGTAATGCGGGAGCAGCACGACTGGCAGGAGGCCAACGTGCGCAGCCTGAAGGCCGCGGCGGGCGAGCTGCTGGGCGCCGCACGCTTCGCCGTCTACGGCAAGACCACCTACCCCGATGCCACCGGCTCCCTGCGCCTGAGCTACGGCCGCGTCCAGGGCTACCCCATGAACGGCACCCGGGCGCCGGCGATGACCACCTTCCACGGGCTCTACGACCGGGCCCTGGCCTTCGGCCTGCAGGAGCCCTTCGCCCTGCCGGACCGCTTCCTGGCGCGGCAAGGCGCCCTGGACCTGGCCGCGCCCCTGAACTTCGTCAGCACCTGCGACATCATCGGCGGCAACTCGGGCTCGCCGGTGGTGGACAGCGAGGGCCGCCTGGTGGGCCTGGTCTTCGACGGCAACATCGAGAGCCTGGTGGGCCGCTTCGTCTACGACGAGACGAGCAACCGCTGCGTCGCGGTCCACGCCGCGGCCATCGCCCAGGCCCTCGAGCAGGTCTACGACGCCGGGCACCTGGTGGCGGAAATGCGCTCGGGCCAGTAGCCTGTGGCCCATGAACACCTACAAAGACAAGGCGAGGTCACGTGCCCTCGTCGGGACGGCCCTGGTCGCCCTGCTTGCGGTGGCCGCCTGCGGAGGCGGCGACAGCGGGCAGCAGGACCAGCCGCCGGCCCCGGCAGGGAACGCGGCTGACGCCACCCCCGCCGCCGGCATGTCCGGCACGGCCCCCGGGTCGGGCACGGCCGACACTTCCGGCAACTCCGGCTCGGTCACCCTGGCCGGCGTCAGCTTCACGCCCCCGGCCGATTGGCAGGACCTCGGTCCCACCGGCATGCGCCAGGCCCAGTACCGCCTGGAGCCCGTCGCCGGCGACACCGCTCCGGGCGAGGTGAACGTCTTCTACTTCGGCCCCAACTCGGGCGGCGGCGTCGAGGCCAACCTCCAGCGCTGGATCGGCCAGATCGTCCTGCCCGAGGGCGCGGATCCCGCCACGGCGGTGGCCCGTGACACCTTCACCGCCGACGGCATGGCCGGGCACCTGGTGAGCGTGGACGGCAGCTACAAGTCCGGGGGGATGATGCGGCCCATGGGCGGCGGTGGCGATGGCGACGGCGAGATCCTGCCGGGATACCGGCTGGTGGGCGTCGTGGTCGAGGGGCCCCAGGGCAGCCTGTTCTTCAAGCTGACCGGACCCATGGCCACGGCCAAGGCCATGGAAGACGACCTGCTGGCGATGGTCCAGGGCGCGCGGCACTAGAGCCGCGCCCCGGGCTCAGGGACAGACGGCGCCCGCCGACGAAGCGGTCAACCCCTCGGTCAGGGCCGCCGGGTCGAGCAGGTGGCCGATGCGCCGCGTGTTGCGGGACGCCCACAGCAGGTTGCGCACCCGCAGCAGCAGCTCATCCTGGTTGAAGGGCGCCGGCAGGACGTGGTCCGCGCCGGCGCGCAGGGCGCGCAGCTGGGCCGTGGGCGTGGCGTCCGCGCACAGGACGATGACCGGCACCCCCGCCAGATCGAAGCGGGCCTTCATGCCCGCCACCAGCACCAGACCGTCCAGTTCGGGTAGGCTCGCCTCGGTCAGCACCAGGTCCGGCCGGAAACTGGTCACGGCCCGCCAGCCCTCCTCCCCGTCCCGGGCCGTGCGCACCTCGTGGCCGGCCACCTCCAGCAGGAACTCAACGATGCGCCGCACATGGGGTTGCGCCGCGATGACGAGGATGCGCGAGGGTTCCATCGGTCCGGTGCTCCCGGTTCGGGGTCGAGGGTGGGGCGGGATGCCGCGGGGCCGACCGCAAGAGGCGTTCCCCCGGGCGCCGAGCGTGGTATGATCCGGGCCGTGCCGGCTACCCCTCTGCCCGAAGGAGGCCCCCCGTGCCGCGCTGCCTGCGTCCTGCCGCCCCTGCCATCGTCATGCTGGCCGTCCTGGCCGCCCTCCTGGGCACGGCCTCCTGCGCCGAACGCACCGAACGCACCGAACGCATCGACCCCACGCCGCCGGCGGCGCGGCCCGCCTGGGCCCTGGTCCTGCACGGCGGGGCCGGCGTCATCCGCCGGGCGGACATGGACCCGCAGCAGGAGGCGGCGCACCGCGAGGCCCTGGCTGCGGCCCTGCGCACCGGCGGGGACGTCCTGGAGGCCGGCGGCTCGAGCCTGGACGCGGTCGAGGCCGTGATCCGCTTCCTGGAGGACTCGCCCCTGTTCAATGCCGGCCGCGGCGCCGTGTTCACCGCCGAGGGCGCCAACGAGCTGGACGCCTCCATCATGGACGGCCGCGACCGGAACGCCGGCGCCGTGGCGGGCGTGCGCACCGTGCGCCACCCCATCACCGCGGCGCGGCGGGTCATGGACTCCTCGCCCCACGTCATGCTGACCGGGGCGGGCGCCGAGGCCTTCGCCGCCGCCCAGGGCGTCGAGCAGGCCGATCCCTCCTGGTTCCGCACCGAAGCCCGCTGGAACTCCTACCTGCGGGCCAAGGCCCGGGCGGACTCCGCTGCGGCCTCCGCCGCCGACCCGGACCGCAAGCACGGCACCGTGGGTTGCGTGGCCCTGGACCGGGACGGGCACCTCGCCGCCGGCACCTCCACCGGGGGCATGACCCTCAAGCGCTGGGGGCGGGTCGGCGACGCGCCGGTGATCGGCGCCGGCACCTGGGCGGACGACCGCACCTGCGGCGTCTCGGCCACCGGCCACGGCGAGTACTTCATCCGCAACGTGGTGGCCTACGACATCGCCGCCCTCATGGAGTACGGGGGCCTGTCGCTGCAGGCGGCCGCCGACAGCGTGATCCACGGCAAGCTGACGCCCCAGGGCGCCACCGGCGGCGTCGTGGCCCTGGACCGCGGCGGGCGGGCGGTCATGGTCTTCAACACCGAGGGGATGTACCGGGGCCGCCTGGCCGCCGGGGGCGAGCCCGAGGTGTTCCTCTACGGCCCCGACGGCGGGGACTGAGCCGCCGCCGGACAGCGCCAAGCCTGGCGCGCCGGCGACTTCGGCGCCGTGCTGATGGACTGCCAGATGCCGGTCATGGACGGGCTGGAGGCCACGCGCGCCATCCGCGCCCTGGAGGAGGGCCGGCGGCGGGTGCCCATCATCGCCCTGACCGCC
>JBHEPC010000435.1:0-5814 GCA_046260475.1 Candidatus Krumholzibacteriia bacterium
GGCTCGGGGCGGGCCAGCACCTGCCAGCCTACCATGGCGCCGACCGCCAGGCACGCCACCGCCACCAGCGCCAGCACCGCCCTCGGCACGCCGGCGCGCCCCGGTCCGGCCGCCACCGGCTCGCTGAACGCGGCAGAGAAGCTCAGGTGCGACCCGCTGGCGTCGTCGTCCTGCAGGAAGATGCGCGCCTCGCCGATGTCCCGCAGGCGCTGCTTGGGGTTGCGCTCGAGGCAGCGCTCGATCAGCCGGCACAGGCCGGGCGCCGCGTCCACCGGCAGGGCCTGCCACTCGGGCTCGGCCCGCAGCACCGCGGCCAGGGTGTCGCTGATGGTCTCGCCCTGGAAGAGCTGCTTGCCCGTCAGCAGCTCGAAGAGGATCACGCCGAAGGCCCAGATGTCGGCGCGCCGGTCCACGCTGTGGCCGCGGGCCTGCTCGGGGCTCATGTAGGCGGCTGTGCCCAGGATGGCGCCGGCCTGGGTCATGGCCGCGGTGATGGTGGGGGCCAGGGAGGAACCGGAGTCGGCGCTTGCGTCCCCGAACCAGGCCTGGGCCAGGCCGAAGTCCAGGATCTTGATCTCGCCCTCGGCGGTCTCCATGACGTTGGCCGGCTTCAGGTCCCGGTGGACGATGCCGCTCTCGTGGGCGGCCTCGAGCCCCGCCGCCAGCTGGCGGGCGATGCCCAGGACCTCCTGCACCGGGACCGGCCCCTGCTTCATGCGCCGAGTCAACTCGTCCCCGCACACCAGCTCCATCACCAGGAAGCGGATGCCGTCAGCCTCCTCGAAGCCGTAGACCGAGGCCACGTTGGGATGCTGCAGGCTGGCCAGGGCCCGGGCCTCGCGCTGGAAGCGGGCCTCGCGCTCGGGATCGCCGCTCAGTTCGGTGGGCAGGATCTTGACCGCCACGTCGCGGCCCAGCTTGGTGTCGCGGGCGCGGAAGACCTCGCCCATACCGCCCTTGCCCAGGCGTTCCTTGATCTCGTAGTGCAGCAGCGAGGTGCCGAGCATGACTCTCCCCCAGGGCTCGAGGTCGGCGGGCCGGTTCGGAATATCGAACCAGGATAACAACAATCCTTTATCACCGCCTCACCGTTCCCCCGGCGGCGGGCCGATCCGGCCGGACAAGGCCGCCGCCGATGGTGTAGAATCCGGGCCGGCGGCATGGGTCGCCAGGACCACGAACAGGAGGTTGGAGCGATGGGTGGCATGAGCAACGGTTCGCGGTCGGTGCACGCCGCCGGCTTCTTTTTGCTGGTTACGGTCGTCATGGTTGCCGCGGGGCCCTCGGCGGCCGCCGAACCTGCCGCCGTCACCACCGCCACGCTGCCCTGCGTGCCGGGCGAGCAGGTCGCCTTGCCGCCGGCGGCCACCGCGGGCGGCCTGCCCCTGCTGACGGCCCTGGCGCAGCGCCGCTCGTCGCGGGATTTCGCGACCGATCCGCTGCCCCTGCAGGTCCTGGCGGACCTGCTCTGGGCCGCCAACGGCGTCAATCGCCCCGAGACAGGCAAGCGCACCGCGGCCACGGCCCGCAACTGGCAGAACCTGCACGTGTACGTGGTCACCGCGGCGGGGGCGTTCCGCTACGACCCGGCCGGCCACGTGCTGGTGGCGGTCAAGGCGGGCGACCTGCGCGCGGCCACCGGCAGCCAGGAATTCGTCGCCACCGCGCCCTTGAACCTGGTCTACGTGTCGGACCTGACCAAGATGCCCGGCGTGGATGCCGCCACCGACGGTCGCTTCTACGACGGCGTGCACGCGGGGATCGTGACCCAGAACGTCTACCTTTTCGCCGCGTCGGCCGAGCTGGTTACCGTGGTGCGGGCCTTGGTGGACCGGGAGGCCCTGGCCACGGAACTCGGATTGCCGGACACCCAGCGGGTGGTCCTGGCACAGAGCGTGGGGCTGCCGCTCGTGGCGGAACCCTGACGCACGCCGCGCCGCGGCCGCAGACAACGGCGCCCCCGCGGCCGCAGCCGGGGGGCGCCTCGGGTCGGTAACCGGTCGGTGCCGCTACCGCGCCAGGAGCATCTTCCCGGTCGCTACGTGCCCGCCGCCGGTGATCCGGTAGAAGTAGACGCCGCTGGCCACCGGGTTGCCCGCCCCGTCGAGCCCGTCCCAGTCCACGCGGCCGTCGCGTCCGGCCACGACGCCCCGCCAGAGGTCGCGGATGCGCCGGCCCTCCAGGTCATAGATCGTGATCTGCGCCGCGAGGTCGGCCTCCGGCAGGCTGAAGCCGATGACCACCCGCGGATTGAAGGGGTTGGGCCAGCAGCGGTGGACGATCGGGGCGACCCCGGGCGCCGCGGGCGGCACCGCCGACATCCCGCCCACCGTGAACGCGATCGTATCGGTGCTGGCCACCTCGGGGGAGCTGAGCGACCGGGCGGTCACGTACAGCTCGTTGGCGAATCCGGTCGGGATCCCCGGCGGCACCACCATGGCCACGGTGATGACCGTGTCCCACCACGCCGGCAGGAACGTCCACGGGTCGAAGGGCTCCGGCGGCCAGCCCTCGCGATCCCCGACCTCGAGTTGGTAGTCGTCGGGCAGCTGCCCGTTGTTGGCGATCCAGAGGTGGAAGTGCACGGTCTCCTGCGCCGCCGCCGCGCCGTCCACGCCCCAGGTGGAGACGTCGACGTCCTTCAGCTCGGCCACGCCGCGCACCGGGAGGACGAACGACTCGCTGTAGAAGACGCCGGGGTTCGAGGCCGGCCGCACCTCGAGCCGGATCCGGTTGGTGTCCACGTCGTCCTCGGCCCAGGGCGGGACCCCGACCGGCATCCTGATCAGGGTATCCGGCGGCACGTCGTCGGCCGCGAGCCAGACCACCGGCGGCGGCGGCGCGACGCCCCAGCCGAGCTCGTCGAACACCGACAGGCTGAACGACTCGCCCACGTTGCCCATGTTCGAGACCAGGAAGCTCACCCGGGACGGCATCCCCGGGTAGCCCACCGTGTCCTCCATGGCCAGGCAGGCCACCTCGACGACCGGCTGCCCCGGCCCCATGACCACCGGTCCGGGGCCGCAGATGTCCTGCAGCGCCACGCCGGGGTCGAGCAGGATCTCGTCGGCGAGGATCTCGATGGGTCCCGGGCAGCTGATCACCGGGACCGCCGGCGGGGTGCCCCGCAGGTCGATCGTGCCCAGCGGTCCCGTCGCCACCCGCACGAACTCGTCGGCCTCGATCACCAGGCCGCCCGCGCCCATGTAGTCGATGACGCAATGCTCGCCGCCGACCACCTGGGCCGCCTGGGCCTTCTTCGCCGGCCGGAGCGGATCCTGGCGCGGCTCGACCTTCTCCTTGACCGCGACCTTGTCCTTCTCCGAGCCCCGGCCCTCGATGGAGCCGCCCGGCTCGATGATCACCACGTTGCACTTCTTCTGCACGGTGCGGCTGGTGATGGTACCGGCCACGCGCAGGGTGTCGGCGGTGATGATCACCTCGCCGTTGGGTGCCTCGACGCGGCCGCCCGCGCCGATGGTGACGTTGCCGGCCCGGTTCTGGCGCAGGCCGCCGTTGATGGCGACGTTGCCGCGCTCGGAGCGGACCAGGCCGTCGACCTGCGTGGGCTGGCCCGGGCCCGCCTGGATGCCGACGCCCTGCCGGGCGATCACGCTGCCGCCGGCGGCGACGCCGACCGCGCCGTTGCGCGAGATGACCTTGACCGATCGCTGCTGCGACTGGACGCGGCCCGTCGCGCCCACGCTGATGTTGCCGGTGGCCTTGATGACCACCGCACCGCGCTGGCCCTCGACCGTGCCGCCGACGGCGACCGCGCCGCCGGCGTCGAGGGTGATGTTGTTCTTGCTGACGTTGGCGACGCTGCCGCCGACGTGGCCGCCGGCGCCGATGGTGATGTCGCCCGTGGTCCTGATGCTGATCGGCACCGCGCTGCTGACGCCGCGCAGGGTGCCGTTGACGATCAGCGAGGTCAGCTCCATGGCGGTGGCGCCGGCGCGCCCGGCCCCCTCGAAGTTGACGATGCTGCCCGGCGGAATGGTGGCCGAATCAGACCGGCCGTTCTTGATGCCCGGAACCATGTATCCGCGCGCCGTACCGGCGTGCCCCCAGGTCGGCGGTCACTTCCAGTGGCCGCCGTTGGTGGCTGTGAAGTCGTCGGCACGCAGGGTGGGAGCCCAGACGGCGACGGTCACGACGGCAACGAGCGCGACGACTAGCTTGCGCATGATGATCCCCCGATCAGGAAGATGGCGGCCCGGCAGGGCCGACCGTGTCCGGCGGGGGACAACGTGCGGGGCGCTGTCCCCCGGGGCGAAGGCGAAGGGACACGATGCTCATGAAAATGCTAAACGATATTCAATTCCGGGTCAACCGATATGACCGCGAGCAAGAAAGGGCTCCTGTCGCCCGCGCCACCGGCGGCCGGCAGGAGCCCGGCGAACGGGGGGCGTCTCAGCCCAGCACGCCCCGCCCCCGCATGGCCCGCGCGTACAGCACCAGACCCAGGGCCACCAGGAAGATCACCAGGGAGAACACGAACCCCATGGCGCCCATCACCTGCATGCCGTCGGAAAGGCCGAAGCTGTAGATGGTGGTGATCACCATCGAGACGAACGACACCGCGAACACCGGCAGCGCCAGGCCCTTGCGCAGCAGCAGCAGCACGCAGCCCAGCACGCCGCCCCACACCGCCAGGGCCCAGAAGAACTCGAACCACACCGGGAAGCCGGTGAAGTAGTCCAGCTGCGGCTGAGTGAACTTGGCCATGTAGGCCTCGTTGCGGGTCTGGGTCATGAGGTAGTCGTAGGCACCCATCAGGTTCCACAGCAGGGTGACGATGCCGACGATCCACAGGTGCTTGGGAGCGGGCGACGCCTTGGTCATGACGGTCTCCGTTCGCCGGGGAAGGGCACGGCCGGGAGCAAAGGAAGCAGGATAGCGGACCGGGACGATCTGGCAAGCAGTACGGCGCCGGTCAGAGCAGGCGCAGGGCCCCCGGCAGCATCCTCACGTCCAGCGCGTGGTGCTCGCCGCAGTACTCGCCGTCCATGTAGACGGGCACCGGCGCCGCGGCCCGCAGGCGCAGCCAGGAGCTGCGGGCGCGGCTGATGCGCGCATCCCGCGGCTCGCGGCCCCGCAGGACGGGCCCCAGGGCGGTCAGGATCCCCAGGCGCCCCATCGCCGCCACGGTCACCAGGTCCAGCAGGCCGTCGTCGGTGACGGCGGCCGGGCACAGGCGGAACGCCCCGCCCACCCGCCGCCCATTCAGCAGCGCGCCCGTCGCCAGCGGCCCTGTGAACGCGCCGCCCTCCCAGGCCAGCTCAACCGGATAGGTCCGCAGGTCGGCCAGGGCCCGGGCCAGGGCCACAAAGTAGAGCGCCGGCCCCCGCACGCCGCGCACCTGGTGGCTGAGCCGGTTCACCTCGGCCTCGAAGCCGAAGCCCAGGTTGTTGTGGAAGCGCCCCGCCGCCCAGGCGCCCAGATCCACCGCCTGCTCCTGCCCCGCCGCGATCCGGGCCACCGCCGCCTCGGGCGTGCGCGGGATGCCGTGCTGCCAGACGAAGTCGTTGCCGCTGCCGGCGGGGATGATCCCAAGGCGCTGGGCCGCCAGGTCGAGGCCTTGGATCACCTCGTGGATGGTGCCGTCCCCGCCCACGGCCACCACCGGATCGCCCTCCGCGTGGCGGGCCAGTTCGGTGGCGTGGCCGGGCCCCTCGGTCAAGGCCACCTCGACCGTCAGGCCGTGGCGGGCGAAGGCCCGGACCAGGTGGTCGGCCTCGGGGCCGCGGCGGGATCGGCCCGCCCTGGGGTTGAGGATCAGGAAGGGGTGCATGGTCGTGCCACTGTACGCCC
>JBHEPC010000433.1:0-5786 GCA_046260475.1 Candidatus Krumholzibacteriia bacterium
GACCGCGAGCTCTCCGCGATGGAGGGCGAGGAGCGGGCGAAGGAGAACGCCCCCGAGGACGCGGACCGCGACTGGGGCGACAGCTGGGACGACGGCTTCCGCGCCGCCGCCACCACCGAGATCGGCTGGGACGACGAGGACGAGCTGGAGCGCCCCCAGAAGTACGTGCCCTCGGGCCAGGAGGACCTGGCCGACCAGCTGCACCTGGCGTTGCCCGAGGGGCCGGAGCGGCGCATCGGCGAGTACATCATCGGCTGCATCAACGGCGACGGCATGCTGGCCTGCCCCCTGGCCGAGATCGCGGCCTACTTCGAGGTGGACCTGGCCGCGGTCGAGGCCGTGCTGCGCATCGTGCAGACCTTCGACCCGCCGGGCGTGGCCGCGCGCGACCTGCCCGAGTGCCTGCTGCTGCAGCTGGAGGCGCGGGGCCTGGCCGAGTCCGACGAGGCCTACGTCGTGGCCCACCACTTCGAGGCCCTGAAGAACCGCCGCTTCGCCGAGATCGCCCGCGACCTGAAGGTCACGGTCAAGGAGGTGCAGGACATCTCCGCGCGCATCGGCGAGCTGGACCCTCGTCCGGGGCTCTCGCTCAACGCGGTTGGCGCGCGGGTCATCGTCCCGGACCTGGAGGTCGTCAAGGTGGACGAGGACGGCGACGAGTACGCCGTCTACCTCAACGACGCCAACCTGCCGCGTCTGCGGGTCAGCCAGGCCTACGAGGGCCAGGGCGACCGCAGCGAGGACGCGGTCAAGTTTATCGACGAGAGGAAGAAGCACGCCGAGTGGGTCATCAAGACCATCGAGCAGCGCCGCCGCACCATGATCAAGGTGATGGAGGCGATCGTCCGCGAGCAGAACGAGTTCTTCGAGAAGGGCGCCATCGCGCTGCGGCCGCTGACTCTCCAGCAGGTGGCCTCGGCCATCGGCATGCACGAGTCGACGGTCTCGCGGGTCACGCGGCAGAAGTACGTGCAGACGCCCCGCGGCGTCTTCCCCCTGAAGTTCTTCTTCAGCGCGGGGCTGGACAGCAGCGAGGGCGGCGAGGTGGCCGCCAAGGCGGTCAAGATCATGATCAAGGAGATCATCGAGGTCGAGAACCCGGCCCGGCCGCTTTCGGACAAGAAGATCGTCGACATGCTGCAGGAACGGGGCCTGAAGATCGCCCGCCGGACCGTGGCCAAGTACCGCGAACAGATGGGGATCCTCAGCGCGCGCATGCGCAAGCAGTTCTGAGCCGGGCCGCGCCGGCCTCACGAAGGAGGAAGCCATGCAGATGGAGATCATCGCCCGCCACTTCACCCTGGGCGACGAACAGCGCGAGAAGATCGAGGAGACCCTGGCCAAGCTGGAGCGCTTCAGCCCGCGCCCGGTCCTGTCCTGCCGGCTGACCGTCACCCACGAGGCGGGCCGCTTCGCCGCCGACGCGGTGCTCCGGCTCAAGCACAACGACTTCCGCGCCGAGGGCTCGGCCGTCGAGCCCGAGTACGCGACCGACGAGATCGTCGAGAGCCTGCGCAAGCAGCTGACCAAATTCAAGGGCCGGATCAGCGGCAAGCAGAAGGGCGAGGAGGGCGGCCTCGGGCGCGCGATGGTGGACGACGGCGGTGTCTTCGCCGGTCCGGCCGAGGAGGCCACGGCG
Source organism: Candidatus Krumholzibacteriia bacterium (assembly GCA_046260475.1). Taxonomy (GTDB): domain Bacteria; phylum Krumholzibacteriota; class Krumholzibacteriia; order LZORAL124-64-63; family LZORAL124-64-63; genus JACZKN01. The sequence goes on from JBHEPC010000433.1 coordinate 1,640, forward strand.
CCCGCCGGCGCCGCGGGCTTCGTGCTGCAGGCTTTGGACCTGGAGGGGGCCAAGGCGGCGTTCGCCGAGAGCGACCTGCCGTTCCTGATCTTCCGCGACGTCGGCACGTCCCGGCTGGGCGTCGTCTACCGCCGCCGCGACGGCGCCGTGGGCCACATGGAGGCGCGCGAGGACTGAACCGTCCGGCGCGGGAGGACCGAGGATGGAGTTTCCGGTGACGAACCTCTACGAGCAGCTGCGCGAGCCGCTGCTGCTCGAGCCGCTGGTGGAGCCGGCCGCCGGCGGCCGCCCCGTCAGCGCCGTCGACGTGCACCGCCCGGGCATGGCGCTGATGGGCTACGCCGAGAATTTCCTGCCCCGGCGCGTCCAGGTCTTCGGCGAGTCGGAGATGGCCTTCCTGGGCACCCTGGACGGCGAGGCCCAGCGCCAGGCCGTCGAGCGGGTCCTGGACCTGGAGCCCCCGGTCATCTTCATCGCCATGGACCTGGAGGTGCCCGGGCCCATCCTGCAGCTGATGCGGGAGCGCCGGGTGCCGCTGATCCGCTCGGCCCTGCCGGCGGTCGAGTTCACCGCCGAGCTGACCCACCACCTGGAGCGGGTGTTCTCGCCCCGCACCGAGGTCCACGGCACCCTGGTGGACGTCTACGGCGTGGGGCTGCTCTTCACCGGGCGCAGCGGCATCGGCAAGAGCGAATGCGCCCTGGACCTGATCGAGCGCGGCCACCGGCTGGTGGCCGACGACATCGTCGAGATCACGCGCACCGAAGACGACGTGCTCATCGGCCGCTACCGCGACGTGCTGCGCCACCACCTGGAGATCCGCGGCGTGGGCGTCATCGACGTGCAGGCCATCTTCGGCATTCGCGCCATCCGCATGCAGAAGCGCATCGAGGTCGAGGTGCAGCTGCAGGACTGGGTCGACACGGTCGACTACGAGCGCATGGGCCTGGAGAACCGCTACGGCGAGATCCTGGGCGTGAGCATCCCCCAGGTGGCGGTGCCGCTGTTCCCGGGCAAGAATATCACGGTCATCAGCGAGGTCATCGCCCTGAACTTCATGCTGAAGGTCTATGGCTACGACGCCGCCCAGGTGCTCAACGAGCGCATCCTGGACACCATGCGCTCCAGCGACCGGCTGCGGAAGTACCTGGAGCAGGACCGGGAGTAGTCCCGGCGGGAGGAAGAGGCATGATCCGGGCACTCGTCATCACCCACGGCCGGATCGGCGAGGAGCTGGTCCGGGTCGCGGGCATGATCCTCGGGCCCCAGGAGGGCCTCGACGCCATGTCCAACGCCCACCGCTCGGCCCAGGACATCACCGAGGCGGTGCGCGCCTGGCTGGGCGAACCCGGGCAGGCCGAGCCCGCGGTGATCCTGGTCGACGACTACGGCGGCAGCTGCGCCACCGCCTCCCAGCTCGCCTGCGAGGGACGGCGGGACGCCGCGGTGATCAGCGGCGTCAACCTGGCGATGATCCTGGGCTTCTTGACCTGGCGCGAGAGCAACGACCACGCCGACCTGATCGCGCGCGTGGTCGCCAAGGGGCGCGAGGCCATCGTCCGCCTGGGGGCGCGCTGATGCCCGTGGCCCTGGCGCGGATCGACGACCGCCTCATCCACGGCCAGGTCACCGTGGGCTGGGGCGCCCGGCTGCGGCCGGACCTGATCCTCCTGGCCAACAACGCCATCGCCGCCGATCCGTGGCAGATGCGGGTCTACGCCAGCAGCGTGCCGCCGGAGGTGCAGGTGGCCATCCTCTCGGTCCATGCCGCCGCCGCCCGCCTGGCCGAGGCCGAGGAGACGGGCGAGCGTATCCTGCTGTTGACCGGTTCGCCCGGCGAGATGGCCGAGCTGGTGCGCCTGGGCGCCCCCGTCGCCCGGGTCAACGTGGGCGGGCTGCACTACAGCGCCGGCAAGCACGAGATGCTGCCCTTCGTCTACGTGGACCGCCAGGACCTGCGGGCCCTGCGGCGCCTGCTCGAGTTGGGCGTCGTCCTGGCCGCCCAGCAGGTGCCCGGCGGGCGCGCCCATCTGCTGGGGCCGGAGCGGCTGGACGAGATGGAGGCGCGGGTGTGACGCCGCTCGTGGCGACGCTGGCGGCCGGTGACCCCGCCTGGACGGGCTTCGCCGCGGCCGTCCTGCTGGGGGCCCTGCTGGCCCTGGACGACACCGCGTACGCCCAGACCTGGCTGAGCCAGCCGCTGCCGGCGGCGCTGCTGACCGGGGCGGCGCTGGGGGACCCGGCCGCGGGCCTGGCCCTGGGGTTGCCCCTGCAGCTGGTGCTGGTGGGCAACCTGCCGGTGGGCCAGGGCTTCACCGGCGACCCCACCACCGCGACGGTGGCCGTGACGGCGGCGGCGGTCCTGGGCGGGGTCGAGTTCGCGCCGGACCGGGCCGCGGCGACGGCCGTGGGCTGGCTGCTGCCGGCGGTGGCCCTGCTGAGCGCCGCCGGCCAGCACGCGGTCAAGCTGGAGCGCCGGGGCAACACCGCCTGGATGCTGCTGGGGCACCGCACCCTGCGGGACGGCGACCTGGGCCGCATCGGCCGCCTGCACCTGCGCTGCCTGGCGGTGACGGCGGCCCGCGGCGCCGCGGTCACGGCGGCCGCCCTGCTGCTGGTGCTGGAGCTGTGGCTGCCCCTGCTGCCGCGCCTGACCGACCGGGCCGCGGCCGCCTGCGCCCTGCTGCCGCTGCTGGTGCCGGCTCTGGCCCTGGGGGCGCTGGTGGAACAATACGGCGTGCGCCGGGCCGCGCCCTGGGTGGCCGCCGGGCTCACGACCGCGGCCGTGTGGGCGGTGCTGGCGTGAGCGGCGCCGGGCAGCCGGGGCTGGGCCGCGGCACCCGCCTGCGGGTGTGGCTGTGGTCCCTGGGCCTGCAGGGCTCCTGGAATCCCCAGCGCATGCAGAACCTCGGCCTGCTGGCGGCCCTGGTGGCCTGGCGGCGGGGCGTGGCGGCCCCCCTGGATGCGGACCGTCTCTTCTGCCGCCGCTACTACGAGTTCTTCAACACCAACCCCTACCTGGCCAACTACCTGATCGGCGGCCTGATCCGCCTGGAGCAGGACCGGCTGGCCGGCCAGCCGCTGCCCGCCGGTCTGGCCCGCACCTACCGCGACTCCCTCGGCCGGGCGTTGGCCTCCCTGGGCGATCAGCTGTTCTGGATGGGGCTGCGCCCGGCGCTGACCCTGCTGGCCTGCCTGCTGGCGGTGGCCGGACCGTGGTGGGCGCCGCTGGGCGTGGTGGGGGCGTTCGCCGCCGGCCAGCTGGTCCTGCGCTGGGTCAGCCTGGGCCGGGGTCTGGCCCTGGGCATGGACCTGGTGGAGGTGCTGGCGGCCCGCCGGTGGCACCGGGCGATCGCGGCGGTGCGCCGGACGGGGATGATCCTCGCCGGCCTGCTGCTCGGCTATTATCTGTTCGTGCCGCAACCCGTTGGCGGATCCGCGGCGGGACTCGCGGCGGCGGTCGCGGCCGGCGCCGGCCTGGTCCTGCCCCTGCTGCTGCGGCGGCGGCTGCCGGGCGAGGTGCTGATCCTCGCCGCGGGGGCCCTGGCCTTCGCGCTGTCCTTTGCCATTCCGGCACTTGGCGGCTAGATTATGCTGGCTCCTATCGAACTCCAGCGCAGCAAGGGACTCGTCCAGTGAAGACAGCGAACGCGACCGTCTCCGACCCGGTGGGCTTCCATCTGCGCGCCGCCGGGCGGATCGTGAAACTGACCAAGTCCTTCGCCTCGGAGGTGACGATCCGCTACAACGGCCGGGTCGCCAACGCCAAGAGCATCATGGGACTGGCCAGCCTGGCGGCCGAGTTCGGCACCGCCGTCCGGATCGAGGTCTCCGGTCCGGACGAGGACGAGGCCCTGGCCCGCATGATCCGCCTGATCGAGATCGAACTGGCCGTTCCCGAACCCGAGCCCGGCCGCTGAGGATGCGGCGCCTCGAGGGCATCTCCGCCTCGCCCGGCTACGCCGTGGGCCCGGTGCACCCGGTCCGTCGGCGCACCCTGGTCGCCGCGCGTCGCACCATCACGCCGGAGCTGATCGGCGCCGAGTGCGAGCGCTTCGGCGCGGCGGTGGACCAGGCCCGCGCCGAGATCCAGGACCTGGCCGGCAGCCTGGCCCGCGAGCTGGGCCCCGACGAGGCGGACATCCTC